>JANPHT010000678.1:0-20859 GCA_031424595.1 Planctomycetota bacterium | reverse complement strand
GCGCAGCAGGATTGTCATACAGAACGACCACCGCGAAGACATCCTGGCCGATTTCAAGGAGATCCCCGTTTTCCAGCTGGGCAACACTGTAAATCGGATGCCCGTTCAGGCGCACCAGTTTCGGATCGCGACACACATTTTCTGCCAGTAATCGGTCCATGTCGTGCCAGACTTCCAGACATGCCTCTGGCAATCCGAACGACAAGTGTAATCGCAGATCCGCATGGGGCGAACTACCCAAAGTGGCCCGCTGCCCATCGCCGATGCGAATTTCGCGTTCGTGGTCAGAGCAATTGCTTAACCGTTGAATGGAGTAGTTTGTCATCTGACTGCGATCTCGAAAAATGGTAGAGTTCTGGAAATCGGCATCTCCCTGTGTGGCAGCAATGCGTCTACCAGATCTTCTGCCCCCGACACAGGATTCCGAACTGAGGACAGGTCTGACAATGCAGGAAAATCTGAGGTCTCATCCAGCGAGCGGAATCAGTCACTCAAAGTTGAGCGGCCACGTCCCGATTCGAGCCGCATGATTGTGTGCCACTGGCTTTGTTGGCGGAAAATGTTAATAGGATCGTGTTTACAAACCATTGCCGAGGCGATTCATCAAGCACTAGAAACGTTCGAATGCCAGTTTGGGTGGAGGCAAAAGCCAATGCCCTCAAAGCGCAAGGCGAATTGGCCCCGATTCCGGTTCCTAATATCCTTTCGCGGTGGTCCAGCCTCCCCTCCCACACTTGTTGTTGTAATATCAACAAACGCCTGCTGACCCTCGCTGCTATTTCGTGGAAAATGCCTTTCTTTCTCATGGAAAGTAGAACGTTTCCTTATTGCCCTCATCGCTCTTCGATTCACAAGCCGAACTCCATGGGCCAACCGCCGCATTAAGTTGAAGTGCCATATAAAGCTCCAATAAAGTTGTCGGAACATATGAAATTCGCGAACAACCTGCTCATCTACAACCTTTGCACGGCTGCTGGAACTGGAAGGTCATTAACCGAAATGGTCGCGGCGACGAGTTCGTATGTGGCTTTATTGATGGCCCACCAATCGCGGGAATCGTCTCGGTCTGGCGATAACATTGAGATGAGCAACTTTCTGCTTGCATGTGTTAGCACATGAATCTGACAAGCAAGGCGATATTTGCCCACCCACAAACGGCAAAAGAAGCGATATGCCTGATCGAACCCTCGAGGTGGAACAACGCATGCCAGAAGACCACCTGACGCGGCAATGCCACTTGACTTAAGCTGGATGAGGTATTCTTCAACGCATTGGGTCGGCGTTGAGTTTGCCGAATAGTTGATGATATCAATGCGTCCCACGATACCCTCGATTGGTCGATTCACACAACGTATCATCCCAATACCCGGGCTTTCCGCAGCCGCGAACCACGATTCCGGCAAGTCAAAGCTGACACCCTGTTCGCAAATTGTCTGCAGCCGCTCGACCGAAAAACTACAACCAGATTGTCGTTCTGCCCAATCGTCGGGAATGGACTTTTTGTGAAACGCCTCATCAACTGCCAACCTGGATTCCGCCGGAATGGAAAGCTCAAACCCGTATAGCCAAGGAGGCTGCAAGCTCAGTTGCACGATACGGCGGAATTTTCGATCAGAAACATAGTAGTCAATCTCACTCATCCATACGCCGACTGCAGTACAATCATGCCTTGCGATCTGCGAATCACCTGCTTCAGCCTCGCGAAAGTACCAGTCAAGCGGATTCACAAATCGGGGGACAACGCTTTGACGAATTGCACATTGCACATCTGTATCGTCTTGATAAACGAAAGCAGACACATCCTCCATGAATTCATTATGGTGTCTGAATCTATAGGGCACTCTGAGTTCTTCCCAGCCGCGACTCTCTGAAACTTCTGGAATGCTATTTATGAAATCGAACATTGCAGGGTTCTCGAATTGCCAGGAAAAAGGGTTTAATAACCGGGCACCGCGCAGCGTAGATCATGGAATGAATGCAGGGGGCATGGGAGGCAGGACGTTCCATGGGCCGCCAATCGGGATGCCCACGCCGCCAGCAACGTTGCCAAAATTCGTTACGTCGTGATTTGAAACTGAATTAAATATACCGTTACCTTCGAATAGCTGAACGTTTCCAAATGGTGCCGGCTGTCCAATCCAGGTACTTAGTCCAGTGAGGATGTCGTGTTGCACCAGTGAGACACTAATCTGACCTGGCCGAGGTTGAAAGCCGTTGTGCGCGACATCCGCCATCGAGCCTACCCCTAATCCTGCGGGGTTGAATGCTTGCACCGGCAGCCCGGTCATAAGGCCCGCGTACGTTGCCAATCCACCACCGAGTGAGTGTCCTGAGATGATCATCCCGGGATATTGCGACTGATAACGGTGTGCATCATCGGCCGCCTGCTGATATTGTGGTGGGATGAATCCGAGGCCTTGCAAAAAATTGTTGGTCCAATCGGCCCCTGAAGTGAAATTGGTCCCCTGCGTAACAAGGACGGTCTGTCCCGCATCATTCTGCCACAACACAGATCGGTATCCCTCAGGAAGTGTTGAACCATCCAAATTGGCATCATTGATCTCGACCACGGTCCATCGTTCACCATCTAGGGAGTATTCGTCATTTTCCGAAATCGGGGGATCTCCGGAGCCGGTGCCCGGCTTGCCATCTCGGTACGTGAGTTCGTTCAACATTGCCTGGGTTGCACCGGACACGTCCTGCGATACACCTGCAGCTTGCTCTGCCGCCGAATCTGCAGCCACTTGGGCCTGCTCAGGGGTCTTTCCGGCTTGCTGAGCGTTGCGACGCGCTGCCTCACCAGCGGCCGTCACGTCTCGACTCTTCTTCGCTGCTGCGGCTACACTGCCGGTAGCGTTTAATGCCTCCGCTGCGGCGTTCGTTGCCGCCGCGGGTGGGGATGCCCCGCCGATCAATACATTCGCTGGTCCCGGCGACATGACCCCGCTTGGAACAGCCGTCACGGAAGTCGCCCGAGCAAACATGTCCTGACCAAGGTACACCGTCAGGCTACCGTCCAAAATCACCTTGCTTGCAGGTATCAGCAAGTCTGCCGACAATGCCGCCGCCGCAACACTGTTGTTGACGAGCACATTCGAATGTGCTGCTGCCTTGATGGTATTGGCCTTGTCATCAAACATTCCGTCGTGGGCAGCGGCAAGTGACGCAGAGGACGACAGCCCAGTCAGCAGCGTCGTAACCTTTTTCAGAAGCCCAGGCGAATCTCCGCGGGGTATCATACCTCCCGTGATGATCGGCAGTACGTCGGAAGAAATCATTTGCATGATCTCAGCTTGAATCTGGGATGCCATCAACTGTGCAAATTGTTTCGCGGCATGTTCCGCCGTTGATGACTCGTCGTCGACTTCCCAGGAATTGAAAAGTTCCTGTACCTGTTTTCCCACCCACTGCGCGGCGAAGAACATCGCAAGCCCGGGGACGTTCGCAATGGAATTCCGAAGCCCATTGTTCCAAATGTCCTTCGCTGTAGCCCCCGAAAGCCCCGCACCGATCATTGATGCAAGCCCTTGACTAAATAGGTACTGCTGCAATGGCGACATCGGCCATTCGTAAGCGTCAGGCTTTGATGCGGCGGCCGGGCTTGACGATGTTGAAGTGCTCGTCGAATTGGGGTTCTGCGAGAATTGATTTTCAGTCTTATGACCCGCAGTGCTCTTCCGCTGAGATACCGATTCAGATTCAGATTGCATCTTTCGAAGTGCATCCAGGATCCTGGGCGGCGGATTCGCGAGAATCCGTCGTGCCGCCATCGTGACCAACATCAGAACCTGCTCGTCTTCTGTCGGCTTTTGCGGAACATTGGATTGCACCGCGTCTGTGGAAACAAATCCCCCGCCGGGCCCGGTCAGACTTTCAATTTCACCGGAAACGTCTCCAATAAATCCCAGAACAGTCTTTGCTCCACGGTGCCATATCTCTGTATACTTTTCTCCGTGGGCATCCTCAAAGATAGGCAGAACAGACGGCACAAGTGCGGGCAGGTTCGGGAGTTCAATCGACCGTGCGGTCGCATCAGAGCCGATCAACGCAAGAGCGGATGCTGCTTCCTGCACCCAGCCAGGGGCATGTACGGCGGCAACCGGCATACGGAAAATTCCTGCGAGCTTGCTCACTTGACCCCTTCCTATCTCATGAAATGTTCGGCAGTTGCGAACCGATGAATGACTGGCATAACACCTGCCATGCTGCCAGCGTCAGTCGTTAACGGCAGGCCAACTATTCGATCAGTTCAATTTCACAACGCCGCCCTGAACCAGACATTCGCCGGACGCAGCAAGCTCTGCTTTTCCACCGCCGTAATGCCCCAGCATCGATCCCTCATCGTATTTGATCACACCGACGGAGGTGTTGAGCAGCCCTGATTGACTAAGCAAAAGGCTACCATTGATATTAGTAATTGGTGCCACCACATTGGCATTGATGGCAGCTGCAGTCGTAACTAATGTCCCCGAAATGGTAATCACACCAGCCTGATTCATATGAATCGTCGAGGCTCCACATTTCAGCGTTATTGATGTACCGGCATTAATCAGAATCTTGCTTCCAACCACGATCGATTGGTTCACTCCAACCTGAACATTCTGGTTGAAACCAACGACGACTTCCTGTGAATTTCCGATGTCAATGTTTTGGTTACTGCCGACGGAGACCTTTTCATTGCTTCCGACTTCTCGCGAACGATCAACACCAATCTTTTCCGTCTGATCATTGCCCACATCCAGCGTCTGGTCATGGTTAACATTGCTATTCATATCATACTGGGCGTTTATTCGGAGTTGCTCTTTGCCTGCAGTATCATCCATGGACATTTCGTTGTAGCCGGTACCTTTGTGGGTCTTGGTGGAATTCCCTCGGCGAGTTTTTCCGGCTGGCAGCGAAAATGGAGGATCGTTGTCTCCGTTGTAGACTCGCCCAATAATGACGGGGCGATCAGGGTTGCCGTCAAGGAAACTGACCAGCACTTCTTCCCCGATACGCGGCAGGTCCATCATGCCCCAGCCTTTACCGGCATGAACCTGCGACACGCGAATCCAACAGCTGCTCTTGTCGTCCTTTTTGCCGCGGCGGTCCCATGGAAACTGCACTTTCACTCGTCCGAATTTGTCAGTGTAAATTTCTTCTCCCTCGGGTCCCACCACCACCGCTGACTGAATTCCATCAATTCCGACTCGTGGCCGGAGATCGGGCCGATAAACGATGTCTGTCGGCAGGCATTCAAACTCGTTCTCATAAATCTTGTCCGAATGGTTGACTCCGGTGATGTAACTTCCGCCGAGAGTCGCCATATGCTTGACCGACGTGAGCATCCATTTGCCGCCCTTTTCTCCCTCGTTGTGATGCTTCGCTACCTTGAAGCGACCGCCCGGTGAAAAAGAGCGACACTCACTGCCTCCAATGACCACGTTATGGCGTGCCTCTTCGCCCTCCATCCGCTGCGTCGTCAAGGATTCTCCAAGCCCCTTCTGACCAAAGAGTCCGGGGTAGTCATAGAACTCAAGCTTCGCGTTGTTGTTCAGTGGGATCAGACTGGCTCTGTTCTGCAGCAAAGATGTCGAGGGGGTTTCAAAGTTGAAGTCGGTCAGGGAGTATTTTCCGGATGTGTACTCGTACTGATGCTGCCAGGTCGTCAGGTTGTCGGTGATTTCCGGCTGTGACAGATTGGACAGCAACTGAACCTCAGCATCTCTCGAGTCATAGGCACCATTCACGTGGTCTGTCATCACCAGGTCATGGTTGCCCTGTTCATGGCGGAAGTAGAAATAGATCCCCTCCTCCGCCAGTAATCGTGTGATAAAATCGTAATGAGTCTCCCGGAACTGGACACAGTATTCCCGTTTTTCCAGCGTCCGTTTCACATTCCATTTATAGTTCGTGAGTCCCAACTCCCCCAGCAATCCATCAATGATGGCTTTGGCATCCTTGCGTTTTTCGGTCTCGTGGACGCGGCAGTCAGACCCTTTGGTCAACAGCCACATCCATGGGACGACTTCGGCACTGTAATAATGACCGCGATCGTCCTGCCCGGCGTAGGCAAAACGATTCACAATCCCGTTGAAGTACCGCTTCTCATTGTCAGGGTACTTCACGAAGAAGCTGACCGCTTTGCCAACAATTTCTGCCGGCCTGATTCTTGCCTCACTGGACAACAGCCGCAGTTCAAATCGAAACAGCGCCGACAACCTTTCTTCCCCGGAGAAAGAAAGCAGAATAAGCTTGTCCGTGCCGAGCGACGTTTCGATACCGATGGGGCGGTTTCCCTGCAGGAACACTGTCACGAAAAAGAACTCCTTCCAGAAGGTCCCACTGAACGCGCGTTGTCCAAATGTCTGGCCAAATTGGCGTCACCAGATTCAAACCTGCCTGGCCCTATTCTCTCTGATAACGTGGCCTCAGTTGCGTGATTTCAGCGAACTCCTCACAAATGCCTCGACACTTCCGGCATTCTTAACAACGGCCCGCTGTCAGGCGAAGTTTTGGGAGACCCAGAGCGTGAATCATCGTCAGGGCTTCCAACAAGTCAGCACACCCGCATCGCGGTGGCCATTTGTCGGATCGCGAGTCGCTGCCATGGAACGCACGATCGCCTGATTCATGGCGATCGCATCTTCCGATCGGTGACCGATCCAGCGAAACATATCCCCGCCCAGGATCGAACGAGGCACACCGAGCGGCGCTGTCAAGAAACGCCAACTTGACGGGCCATAGACTGTTGCCCATCCATCACCAGGAAAACGGATTCAGACCTGACCAGCCGCCGCCTGCAAATCTTCGTCGTCCGGGATGCCGATAAACGGGAGATGTCGAAACTCATCGTTGTAATCGAGCCCGTATCCGACCACAAATTCATCAGGGATTTTGAATCCGTAAAAATCGGGCACGAGTTCAACACACGTTCGTTCCGTCTTCCAAAGCAACACTGCAGATCGCACACTTGCCGGGCTGAACCCCTGAACGGCTTCGAGCAATCCAACCATTGTTTTTCCCGTGTCGAAAATGTCATCCAGAATCACAACATGGCGTCCCTTCAGGTCGGGAACCAGCGTACTATTCACCAAAAGTTGTCCGGGCGAAGTACGAGTGCCGCCGTAACTCGACGCGGAAATCAGCGCGACTCGCAGAGGAACATTGGTGGCTCGAATGAGGTCAGCGAGCAGCACGACGCTGCCTGTCAGGACGCCGAGAATTGTTAACGGCCTTCCTTGATATTCTTCGGAAAGCTTTGACCCTAGCTCCTTCACACGTTCGCGAATTTGCTGTTCACTGATCAGAATTCTCATGGCTTCGAACGGCTCGTTCTATAAAGATTTTACATGGGAAGAATTCTTCAGCGGCCTCCCCTGAATCGCCCAGTTTGGCAAATCTTAGTCATTCATCCAAACAGTGAAACTGATACGCACAAACTTCGCAAGTTTCGCCTTTTCGGGCGTTGTTCTCAGTGTTACCCAGATCATTCGGCGTCGATCAGCGCAGAGACCATAAGCCACTTTACACACGTCTTTTTTTGCTGAACTCCAGAAGAGGATCAATCGTTTTGACCACTGAGAACGAATTTGTACGTCACCTTGCGAAACGATTTCCTGCCCGGCCTCCCGTTGAAGTTGGCATCGGCGATGATGGCGCGGTGTTGCGATCGGACACACTTGAACCCACCATTGTGGTCACAGACCTGCTGCTCGATGGTGTGCATTTCGATCTTCAGCAGACCGATTCTCGACTGGCAGGGCGCAAAGCCATGGCAGTCAACCTCAGCGATCTCGCGGCGATGGCAAGTGTTCCCACGGCCGCCTTCGTTTCCATCGCTATTCCAAGAAACCTGAAGTCACCCGCCAGGTTTCTGGATGACTTGTATTCAGGGATGGAGGAATTGACGAGCAAATATGGTTTTTGTCTTGCAGGCGGAGATACAAATTCCTGGTCGGGTCCCTTCGCAATTAATGTCTGCCTGACAGGTCGCCCGATGGCCGGACGCCCAATACTTCGTTCAGGCGCGAGGCCCGGCGATGTTTTGTTCGTCTCCGGACCGTTGGGTGGCAGCCTGCATTCCGGACGTCACTTGACGTTTTCGCCGCGTTTCGATGCCGCAGAATGGTTGGTACAGAACGTGTCCGTCAACGCGATGATGGATCTGTCAGATGGATTGTCGATGGACCTTCATAGGATGTTAGAGGCCAGTAAAGTCGGAGCCGTCCTGCATTCGTCGAGCATTCCCATTCACGCGGATGTCGATCTGACACTCCCCTTCAACAGTCGTCTTGCTGCCGCGTTGGGTGACGGAGAAGATTTCGAGTTACTCATCAGCGTACTTCAGTCAGACGCGACAACTCTGAGGGAACGAGCGGCCGGGGTTGGAATTGAATTTATCGAAATCGGATCCGTGACCGATGGAAACTGCTGCTACCTGCTAGACAAAGAAGGTCAGACATCCTTGTTAAACATTACCGGCTGGCAGCACGCGCTTTGACACAGAAGACTTTTGTCGGATGAAGGCTTCGTTTTCATTCAATGTCTTAAAGGGTAACATGCCTGTTTTGGAAGTTATCCGACTTTGTAACGATTTACTCAGATTCTTTTCTGCAGATCTTTTCTTAATTCGAACCAGGTGAACGAATGATCGTAACAAACACAGAGACGATTGTCGGATATGAAATCATTGAGATGAAAGGACTGGTTCAGGGCAATACTGTCAGGACCAAGCATGCCGGCCGAGACATTGCAGCCGGATTGAAGAATCTGGTCGGTGGAGAACTGAAGGGATATACCGAATTACTGACTGAATCAAGACGTGAGGCGATGCAGCGCATGCTGGCTCAGGCGCAGCAACTTGGAGCGGATGGCGTGGTGAATGTGCGGTTTACGACGAGTGCCGTGACCTCCGGCGCCGCTGAGTTGTACGCCTACGGCACTGCCGTAACGCTCCGCAGGATTGGCTGATACGTTCAGGACGAGCATCCTCATTGGAAATCCAGGAGAATATCATGGAGATGGTCATTCAGCTGCTGTTTTTTATCGTACCACTTGTGGTTTGTGGTCTGATTATCGGACGCACTGTGGAAAAGAACCATTTCGCTGCGCTCGATCTGCGAGAGGCCGCCAATCGAGATTTCCTCGTCACGAATTCAAAGGCGTATCCGCGGGCGGTATGCGGCCTCTTGGATCCTTCAATTGTGACGTCTGAAGTGGTGATTGGCAGCGACTACCTGAAGAGCTTTCTGTCTGGCTGGCGTGGCGTTTTCGGCGGGGAAATGAAGTCACTTCAAGCACTGCAAGTGCGTGCAAAACGTGAAGCGATCGTTCGCCTGATCTATCAGGCGAAGGCGCAGGGTTACAACGCAGTCTGCAATTTGCGAGTCGATGGCATTACCGTCGTGGGAGCCACGAAGCAAAAGAATAAAATGTTGATGGCTTCGGTCCTTGCAACGGCGACAGCTTATGTCGTTTCAGCACCCGCACCAGCATCCGGATCTCCAGAACATGCCTGACGAAGGTACGACCGAAGATCAGCGGGGCGGCATCATCAATCCGTTCGCCGCCCCGTCTCGCGGAGCCGAGAAGACTCGCATCGATGTGGATTCGTCTGTCTTTGCTGAGCCCTGGATGCAGAATGTCGTCCATATCGGTGCCCCAGACATTCTACCGGGCCTGACTCAGGAGGCCACGACAGACATCGAACCGGACGAGTCAGTCTGGGACGAACCCGCATTGTCAAGACCGCTCATCGGCGACGTGAGCGGATTGGCATCGGATTGGTTTGGCTACTTCGAGGGAAAATCGCGAAGGATTTCGGCCAGTCGGTCATGGTGCATTACCCTCGCCATGGTAATTTTCGCGGGGCCTTTGGCAATCGCCGGCACGTTGATACAGGGCCTCTCCTCGTCGGGATTGACCATGATATTCATTATGGGACCGACGGTCGAAGAGATCATGAAAGTCGCTTTTCCGCTCTGGATAGTTGAGCGACGTCCATGGCTGATTCGGTCGGTCGGCCAGATACTCCTTTGCGGATTATGTTCGGGCCTGGCATTCGCAGCCGTTGAGAACCTGATCTATCTGAATGTTTATATGACCGATGCCAGACCCGGAATCGCACAATGGCGTTGGAGCGTCTGCATGTTGCTCCACGCCGGCTGTTCCGTGGTTGCCAGTCTTGGTGTCGCCCGAGTATGGCGGTCAATCTCGATAAACCGAAGCCGCCCGGATTTATCTCGTGGAGCGGCGTGGCTGCTGACTGCGATTATCCTGCACGGCACCTACAACGCAATCGCTGTGCTGCTGGAGAACGCGAACGTGGCGTTCTGACCGTCCGCAGGTTGAAGCCAGAGGCACACAATTGGAAGTTCGCAGTTCCATCATTCCACGGCTGACAAGGCACTAAAAGAGGACCGGCTTTCCCAGCTTGCGTCGTACAACCGTAGCCTGCCCAAGGTGCATCATGATGTGGTCAGACAACAGTCCGATCAAATTGCCCAAAGCGGGGCAAAATGATGACATGTTTCCCACCGTGGGGCGGTCGAGATCGGCATCAGTCAGTTTTTTAAGTTCCGCGATGGTGGCTTCACGCATCGCACCGAAGAGTGAAACATATTCGGAACAGGATTGGAACCCCGTCGGATCGTCTGAGGTTGCCGTCTGGCCGGTGTGAGCGTCTGCGAATCCCAAAGGCAGGGAAGGCATGTTGGCTGTTGGCAGTTGTTCCAGGACCAGTTGCCTTTCAGAGACAATCAAATGTCCCAGCTGCCATGCAAAATGATTTGCTGCGGGGACTGGACGAACCAGAAGATCAGCGTCCGAAAAATCGGACACAATCCACTCAATCATTTTTCGGGACGATTCCAGAGACGCTTGAAGGGCAGCAATTCCGTTCATTTGTGTCAACTTTCACCAAGCCATGAGTGCCTTTGCAGCCTGAACGACGCCGTTGGGCCGCGACCATCGACGATTGTATTTTGCACGAGCAGACAGAACCAGCCATCGAAAAACATGACCAATTTGTGTTCGCCGAATGGAACACGGAATGGGCCGGGTTTCTCAGACAAGGCAACACAGACAAACCACCGCGCCCGTCAGACAATTTGCGCCTTGTGGGCTTTTCCCGTGCAAATGATTGCTGGCGTCTGACGTTTGTGCGACACTACAGGGGGGACTTTGTAAGAGTCCTTTATGCGGCAAGTGATAAAGCGACGTGATCAGGGCCGTCGTATTGTAAATTGTGTCGTTGCTCAGGAAGGTGACTACCGTGTCAGAAGTCCTCGACAGTTTTCAAATAGAATGGCATGGTAACACTGTCGTTGTTACGCCGGCATCGAGTGTTGAATCATTGAATTGGGACCTCGTTGAACAAGCAGCGGACTTGGTGATGGAACCACTGGAAAGCCAGGAAGCTCCCATGGTTGTTGTTGATTTAAGTCGAGTCGGATATTTTGGCTCCGTGTTCCTTGCGTTGCTGCTGCGATGTCACAAGTTCGTCAAGAAAAAAGGCGGAGAACTCGTACTATGCGGGGCCAGTGACATGGCTCTTGAACTTCTCAGGATCACCGCACTCGACACAATCTGGGCGATTTATAAGACGCGAGAAGAAGCCATGGAAGCTCTGTTGAGCTAGTGCTCTGTCAAGCCGCAGGCAGAAAAGGGGTCATTATTGGTAGGATCTGAAATCGTGCAGGGAGGCAGGCTGTTTTGAAAAAACGACATCCCCTGAAGCATCCACACCAATCGGAAATGGATGTGATTGAGCACCTTTCCGAGCTCAAACAGCATTCTGAACTGATTGAAGAAATCAAGCAAACGGCGGATAAACTCGCAGAAGACAGAGCGACTCGAGGCGACCTTAAAATTCTTAGCCGGGCCCTGCGTGAGCTGCGATATGCATTCAAGGTTTTCTCGCCCTACCGGTTAAATCGCAAAGTGACAGTTTTCGGCTCTGCGCGGACAAAGCGGGAGAACCCCTGCTACACCACAGCGGAGACCTTTGGCCGCAGGATGGCTGAAGAAGGCTGGATGGTTGTCACCGGAGCGGGCGGTGGCATCATGGAAGCGGCGCATCGAGGTTCCGGGCGAGAAATGGCGATGGGACTGAATATCCTGTTGCCGTTTGAGCAGGAAGCGAATCCAATTATTGCTGGCGATCCCAAGCTCGTCAGTCTGAAATACTTCTTCACCCGTAAATTGATGTTTGTGAAAGAAGTGCATGCGATTGTCAGCTGTCCAGGTGGTTTTGGTACGCTCGACGAAGCTTTCGAGAGCCTGACATTAGTCCAAACCGGCAAACGCGATCTTATGCCGATGGTCATGCTGGATGAGCCGGGCGGAACTTATTGGTCGCATTTTCTCAGGTACATCCGCGATGAACTCCTTGACAACGGTCTGATTTCACCATGCGATCTGTCACTTTTTAAGGTGACAGATAATGTTGAGGAAGCCGTTGAAGAGATACTTGGATTCTACAGCGTCTACAACAGTATGCGATTCATTCGTGATCGGCTGATTCTGCGACTTCATGTCGAGCCGACTCCGCAGTTGCTGGAGCAGTTGAACGACCAATTCTCGGATATCTGCGTCAGTGGAAAAATCGAAAGCGCGGAAGTGCATCGACTGGAAGCTGACGACGCACACCTTGCCGATCTGCCACGTCTGAGCCTTGTGTTTGATCGCAAAGCCGTTGGCAGACTGCGTCAGATGATAGATGTCATCAACTGTGAGCTGGAAGGCTATTGTGGATGCGTTGATTCTCCGGTAGCCTGAAGCTGACGTTTATGCCCGTGTCGTTCTGTGTGATCCAAACAATTAGGCTCGATAAACAGGAACGTTTCACATGAATCGCCGACAACTCTTAAAAACTTTTGCCGTACTTACAGCCAGCAGCTCATCAGTCGCATTGTTGAGCCACCTTGCTTCCCCGCCTCCCGAAGCCGCTGATTCTAAGTCATTGCCGTCGATGCTGATTCAATCACAGCAGTATTGTCGGGAACATGTGGGTCGTCGTGTACACTCGCCGAGTTCTGCCGATTCGCTTGCAACAGCCCATTTGCAGGAATTGTCCCTATTGATAGACCGAGCACTTCACAGGTACGGAGCTCACGACGTTCAGTCGGCGGCTTTTTGGCAAGCCTGTTCCGATGCATTCTCCAGAGCGACGGATTGCGTGGGAAAGCAACGACATCAGAACGCGTTTTTGCAGCGGCGGACCGACCTGACATTACGTTGTTTCACATTGACACAGCAGATGCTGGATAGTGTCACCGCACATGCGATTAAGACCGTACAGATGAGCAAAGTCTGCTGAATCCCGTTTCTAAACCGGATGAAGCGACGACTCCGCGAGACGCAAAGGCGGGATCTGCCGCTCTGCAGAACACTGGTCATGAAAACTCCACGCACTTGACCTATCTGCGGGATGGCGTGCCAGGCTAAATTCAGGTTGTTTCCGGGAGTAATCCACGAGAATCAGCTCTGAATTCAGTTTCAACCGGGCGAAGGACTTAGCTCCATGCGCAGTATTGCCGTGATGAATCAAAAGGGTGGCGTTGGCAAAACGACATCCAGTGTTAACCTGGCAGCCGCATTGGCTCGAGAAGGTCGCCGTGTTTGCCTGATGGATCTTGATCCGCAGGGGCACGCCTCATTCCATGTTGGAGTCGAAGCCGGTCCGGATATGCCGACTGTTTACGACGTCTTCACTCAGCAGACGACTCTCGATCATGCTCGCCAGCTGGTTGGCGAGAATCTCTCACTGATCCCTGCAAACATCGATCTGGCCGCAACCGAAGTCGAATTGGCCGGTGTTCAGGGACGCGAGTTCTTTCTGCGCAATGCCATGCAGCACTGGAAAGAGCAGAACCGCTTTGACTATGTTGTCATGGATTGTCCGCCGTCGCTGGGAGTTCTCACCATCAATGCGCTGACGGCGGTGAGCGAAGTTTTCATTCCGCTGCAGCCGCATTTCTTTGCCTTGCATGGCCTCTCCAAATTGTTTGAAACGACCGCCCTGGTCACTCGCCGACTCAACCGCGATCTGCGAGTGACCGGAATCATGATGTGCCTTTATGAATCAGGCACGCGCCTCTCCGCAGACGTAACAGAAGACCTGAAGCAATTCCTGCAATCCAGCGATCGTGACACACCGTGGGCCTCCGCACGGATCTTTAAATCAAAAGTTCGAAGAAACATCAAGCTGGCGGAAGCTCCCAGTTTTGGCCAGTCGATCATCGACTACGCTCCGACGTGTTCGGGCGCGGTTGACTACCTGGCGCTGGCTCAGGAAGTTCTGGCGATGGAAGACGGCCTGGCCGTACGACCGCCAGCAACGACGACTGCACGAGCGGCCTGAACTACCGACTTCGTTGCTGCAATGATTCCATGGCTGCGCGCACAAGCTGCCCCATTTTGGGTGGCGAAGCTTCCGCATGCACGGGGATTCCGTTGTCAGATAACGCTTCGCTGCAGGTCGGCCCTATTGAAGCCACCAGCGTCCGTTGTAACATTGCGGCGTGAAAGTTTTCCAGGACTCCGATTCGCTCCGCCACAGACAAGACACTGCTCACCTGATTCGCGCTTGTAAAAAGCACCGCGTCAACATTTCCGTCCGCGATTTGTCGCAAGGCAAGCTCAAGCGGTGCCGTGTCTTCCGGCAGTGCCCAGCGATATACGGGACAAGCAGTGACCAACGCCCCACGACATCGTAACTCCTCGTAGAGTCGTGTGTTTGGAAGTCCATATTCCTGTACGACAACATTTCTGTTGTTGAGTGGTAAAGGTGCCTGGTCAATAGCCCCAATCAGTTCTCGCCAGGTATTTGGCTCAGGCGCTCGAATGCGGTATTTCAGTCCCACTTTGCTCAGAACGACCGCGGGTTTTGGTCCACGTATAATGATGGCTGTTCGTGCCAATGCCTCCAGGAGAGCAGCGTACAGATTCTGTGACCGGGCCACGTCGAATAATGCTTCTGTCCCAACGCCGGTCAAAAGAATCACCGCAGCGAAGTGATCAGAAATGATATCCTGAATGATCTGGATGGCTTCTGGATTGTGTTCAATCGGGATCTCACGCATTGACGGCGCCGAAAGTGGCCGACCGCCCTGACGTTCAATCAGAGAACACATTTCCTCCGCACGGCGACTCTCAAACGAGCAGATAATTGGAAGGGGATTGTTGGCCATGGTTCTATGAATTTTAACCTGTGTGGAAGGTGTGCTTATTTATGCTCGGCTTAAAGGCATGCGGGAGGTCTCAGGATTTCCCGTGAAAGTCTGAATACAGGCACGACCAACGTAAGAACCCAATGCTCGCACTTGAATCTTAGAACAGCCTTAACAGCCGAGTCCCGTCCGCTCGAAGAACGAAGATTCTGCCAGCGGAGTTCTCGACCGATTTCCTGCGATTTAACCCCGCGACTCTACGGTGGTTTATAGTTCCTGAATGGGTTCGGCGGCTATCAGCTGCTGAGTAAGTTCTCGCGGAAGACCTGGCTGAAGCCGAAGTTGCCCGACGTCCAGCATTGTGTGAAGGACGGTCGAAACCAGGTTAGGAATCGTGATTGGCTTCGAAGCAGCTTCGCCAGCATCCCGTGTGGACTGCCCAATGACCTGACCCATCTTCAGTCCACCGCCGGTGATCAATAGTGGAGCCAACCCGCCCCAGTGATCTCGGCCGCCGCGTTCGTTGATGCGTGGCGTCCGGCCCATCTCCCCACAAGCGACCAGCATGATTTTGTCATTGAGCCCACGTTGATGAACGTCTTCGATGAAAGCCGAAAGAGCATGATCAAGTGGTCCGCCCATATATCGCATCCCTTCTTCAACACCTGCATTGTTGACGTCACTATGCATGTCCCAGACGAAGTTCGTTGTGACCGTCACAAATCCACAGCCAGCTTCACATAAACGTCTGGCCAGAAGCAGGAGCTTGCCGAGGCTTTGAACATTGTCCACGTAATTCTTGTGATTGTTCCAGCGACGATTGATATCGTCTGGTCGAAGAAGCGAGGCGGTATCGTACCGAGCGATCGTATTTGCGTCTTCCTTTGACCAATCAAAGGCGTCGGCAACTCCCCCCACAATGGTGTCAAACGCTTGCTGCTGGATTTTATCGAACCCTGTCAGAGTTCCCGATTGATCCATCGAGCGACGAATCAAATCCAGACTCTGCAGCAAGTGTTTTCGATCGTCAAGGCGATGACGATCAAACTGCAATCGCATGTTTTCCTGAGCCTCACCCTGAGCGCCGGGCACAAAGGGACGATATCCGTTTCCAAGAAAGCCCGCTGAAGTGAAGTCGCCAAAGTTGGTGACGGCAGGTTGAGATTGCTCCACAACGGCCCTTGGAAATAGTGCCACGTTCGTAGGGATGCCACTGCCCGTTCGGTTGCTCCCAGCGACACGTGCATAAAGGGAACCCAGGTTCGCTTTCAGTGTGTGTCGACCGACAATCGGCTTGATATCGTGATTGCCATCGCCGGTCACAAACGAGCGCACGACTGTCAACTTATCGGCAAGTGCAGCCAGCCGGGGAAAGGTTCCGCCAAACGTGACGCCTGGCAGTTTTGTCTGAAGCTCTCCCGTCACACTTTGAATGCCCACCGGAGCCGTCATCTTGGGGTCAAACGTTTCGGTCTGACTTGGTCCACCATGCAGAAAGAGGAAGATGACTGACTTATCTTTCAGCACGGATGCGTTGTTGTTCGACGCCTTCGCCTTGCTGTGCAGCAGGTCAGACAACTGGAAGCCTCCCAGTCCCAGGCCACCGATCTTCAGAAACTCTCTGCGACGCGAACGAGGGTCGCGATCCCAAAAGCTCAGCATAGAGGAATCCAGGGGCGGGGTGAGGACGGAAGGATAGCACTGGTCAGCTGCTTCAGTGTGACAGTTTTCTCGTATCTACGAAAGTGTTTTCAGGGAATCGGTCGACTCTTTGACGGTCTGATTGTCACCAGGAGTCATTTGGTGGAAAGGAGTCCTGTAAACGATAGACTTCCTGCTGACTGCCTTGATTTCCCGCGTGGCGGTCAATGAACGCACTCACTCCGGAACGACGCCAGACAGATCATGGCGCTATGATGAGGAATCTGATCAATGTCCATTGAGTTACTGGCACTCATCGAAAACGCCGCAGCGGCCGGCAAGCTGACCGCCGATTCACCAGCGAATCTGCGATCCTGGTTGACCCGAGACAGTGTTTCACAGTACCGATCTCGTCTGGAACAGCTGATTCGTGCCGAAGAATGGTCAAAGCTCGATGAGATGTTCTGGACGGCGATCCCATTCGGCACTGGAGGTCGTCGAGGCCCGATGGGGGAAATGGGGCCCGCCACAATCAACGATCGCACGATTGCTGAATCGGCGCATGGAATGGCCGTTTATCTGAGATCTGCCGGATGCCCGACGGGCGGCTCCGCCGTGATCGCTCACGACACTCGCAATAACTCGGCCCATTTTGCCCGCATCACGGCCTGCACTTTTGCCGCCCACGGGCTGAAGGTTTTTCTGTTCGACAGCCACCGCGCGACACCGACACTTTCGTTTGCTGTTCGGGACCTGCACTGCAACATCGGTGTCATGATTTCTGCATCGCACAATCCACCCGCTGATAATGGCTTCAAGGCTTATTGGAGTAACGGCGGCCAGGTCATCCCGCCGCATGACAAGGGCATTGTCACGGAAGTCGAGAAAGCTGAAGTCATCCCGACAGTCGATTTCGCGACAGCCGTTGCGGATGGTCGCATTAAAATCGTCGGAGCAGACATCGACAAAGAATATGTGGCACGAGTGGTGAAGCTGTCTGAATCGAAAAGCAGAGACCTTTGTGCGATCTTTACTCCGTTGCATGGTGTTGGTGAAACATCCGTGTACGCTGTGATTAAATCGGCCGGATTCACAGCCGTTGATATCTTTGAAGCTCATCGATCAGCGGATGGGAATTTCCCAAATGTTCCCAGGCATGCTCCGAATCCTGAAAACCTTGAAGTCTTCGATCCTGTAATTGAATGGATTAAGAAGCATAATCATCCGGCGGAATTGATCCTGGCATCGGATCCCGACGCTGATCGACTTGGCGTGATGGTACGCAACAGCCAAGGCGACTTCACTTCGTTGAGTGGAAACCAGGTTGGCGCGTTGATTACTGATTTTCTGTTGAGAAAACGAAAGGCTTCCGGTCGTTTTTCGCCCCAGGATTACGTTGTTGAAACACTGGTGACAACGCCCTTAACTAAGGCCGTCGCCGAGTTTCATGGGGCTCGTTGTTTTAGTGAACTGCTGGTAGGGTTTAAGTACATCGCTCAGACAATGGAAGAGAATGGAACTGAGCATTTCGTATTTGGCACTGAAGAATCCATCGGTTTTTTGGCGGGCGACTTCTGTCGAGATAAAGATGCCAGCGTCGCGGCACTCTATATCCTTGAACTTGCCGGAGAACTGAAAGCGGAAGGCAGGACTCTGCTGGATCAATTGGATCAGTTGTATCTGAACTGCGGATACTTTTGTGAAGGGCAGAAATCGATCTATTGCGAAGGGCCGACAGGTAAGGCAAAAATCGATGGTCTGATGCAGACCCTTCGTGATGCTCCTCCGGCTCAGTTCGGCTCAGTAAAGTTTGTGGAAGCGGCCGATTACAGGACGGGGCGAAAGATCGCCATTCCGTCCGGACAAAGTGCCGGGACGATTGAGAATCCCCGGGGCGACCTGCTGATCTACAAATCTGATTCCTCACAACCCGTTCGGATTCAGATTGCCGGGCGACCATCAGGCACAGAGCCAAAAATCAAGTTTTACTTTTTCTGTCAGTCTGATATCACCAATGGCAAACTCGAGGCAGCTCGTACTGCGGGCGACTCTGCGATGAAGGAAGTTCAGCAGGCATTGGGCGAATGGGCTCAGAAGCAGTTGCAGTAAGGTATCCGGGGGAATTCCTGCGTGATCAGTATTGCCTCGCAACCCGTGCAGGAAGGAGTTCATTTCCTGCCGCTTGTCATACGTTTGTCCGAAGGTTGACTGCAGGATTTCAAAAATGCTCAAGCTACTTCTGATAGTGCTCATGTTGCTGGTTTCTGGTGCGGTGCTTGCCGAGGGAAAAACCAATTCGCAGATTCTCAGCGACTCCGAAACGGGATGGGAACACGGTGGGCCACGAGAAGACGCAATGCCGGCGTTTGAGTTTCATTCTGAGGGCGGCCCCTATAGAACCGGTAGTCTGGTCACTTCGTCTGACAAACGCGAAGGGCTTCATGGCTGGTGGCAGCGATCGATTCCCGTGCAGGGCGGACGTTATTATCAGTTCTCAGCCGTCCGTAAAACGGATCACATCATTTATCCAAGAAGAGCAGCGGTCGCCAGAATCTTCTGGAAGGATAAAGACGGTAACGCCGCAGTTCACGATTTCAGTGCCACAACGACGTACCGAGAAGGCGAGCGCCCTTTGTCGGAGCCAGAATACCCGGCAGATGGTCCGGAACAGGCAGAAGGCTGGACAAAAGTTAACGGCGTGTTCCGTAGTCCGCCGACGGCGACTCAGGCACGAATCGAATTATCGTTTCGCTGGGCCAGTGAGGCATCGGTAGAATGGTCCAACGTGTCGCTTCAGGCGATTGAATCACCGAAATCTCGCACGGTGACGCTTGCTACTGTTCATTTCGGTCCAGTGGCAGGAACATCCAATGAAGAAAAGTGCGTCCAATTTGCCCCCCTGATTGCCAAAGCGGCCGAGCAACAGGCGGACCTGATTGTGCTGCCGGAAACATTAACGTATTTCAACTCCCGTCGAACGATGGGCGAATGCGCAGAAACGATTCCTGGTCCTTCGACGGAGTACTTTGGAACGTTGGCTAAACAACATGACCTTTACATTGTGGCCGGGCTGGTAGAACGTGAAGAGCATCGAGTCTTTAACGTTGCTGTTTTGATCGGGCCTGATGGAAAAGTTGTCGGTAAGTACCGCAAGGTCGCGTTGCCTCGCACGGAAATCGACGCGGGAGTCGAACCGGGTGATGACTATCCGGTCTTTGAAACTCGTTTCGGAAGAGTCGGAATGATGGTTTGTTATGACGGCTTTTATCCGGAAGTCGCCAGGGAACTCAGTAATCGTGGCGCTGAGGTCATTGCCTTTCCAGTTTGGGGCTGCAACCCATTGCTTGCATCTGCTCGTGCCTGTGAGAACCATGTGTATGTCGTCAGCAGCACTTACACGGACGTAAAGTCGAACTGGATGATTACTGCGATTTTCGGGCGCGACGGGCGTCCGATAGCCCAGGCTAAGGAATGGGGTGACGTTGTGACTTCTGAAGTTGATCTGGGTCAACCGGCGATCTGGCATAGTCTCGGTGACTTCCACGCCGAGATCCTGCGGCATCGGCCTCCTGTCATCCCGGCGGTGCCGTAAGTGCTATCTCGTGAAACAGGCCAGGACTCGGCAGTTTGTATTTCCGGGATCTCGGGACCAAACTGCTGACAATCTGATTTTCCATTCTTTGTTTTGACTGGTTCCTCATGCGTGGTCCTGTGCTGGATCGAGAAGAGTACATTGAGCAGGAATATTTTTATCGCGTCTATCGGGAACGACTGCTGGAGAACGTTCCGTCGCAGGAAATCCTGAAGACGATCTCAGAAGAAATCCTTGCAACGACTCGATTGCCGATGGCCATCGATTTTATGCGGGCAGAAATACTGCACAGCGGCCGTATCAGCACGGCCATGTTCCGCTTGCCTCATTACTTCGCGCCGTTCCAGGCGTTTGTGATCAGTCGAGCCGAAGAAGATGAATCGCGATTTGAGCAGTTGACGGCATTAAAGATCCTCGAGAGCGAAGCCCGCTACCGAGCCGCCGGAGCGTCTATGCCGGGTTTGTTCATCTTCC
>JANPHT010000677.1:0-1887 GCA_031424595.1 Planctomycetota bacterium | reverse complement strand
CAGGCTATACACAACTTCCACGATGCCAAACGCCACCTTCCATCCAGAGAACGCCCGTCAGCGGCAAGCACTGTGCGAGTCGGTGCATACACACAGATGCTGCCATTTTTGGATGAAAAGACGTTGTGGGACAGTTACAGCACGGCAGTCAACTGGAGTGATGCGACAAACACCGCCGTCACTTCCGCAAGACTCTCTGTGTTCCAATGCCCCTCGAGTCCAAAGGCGGACCGTCAGGATGGAAATCCTGATCCGATTCAAACCGGAGGTAATGCCGCATGGAATCCAGCACTCGTAGGAGTCACCGATTACGCAGCCACGATTGGTGTCGACAAGCGACTGGCTCAGGTCTTCACAGCCATCAAGGCTGGCGCTGGGATGTTGCCCAAAAACGAAAAAGGTACATTCGCCGATGTCACTGATGGACTGTCAAACACGATCGCACTTGTTGAATCTGCCGGCCGGCCGTTCGTCTATCGCCGAGGTCCAATTCTCATCGACAGTGATCAAAAGAAGCATCGCGTCAATGGTGGTGGATGGGCCAGGCCAGCGTCGGATCTCCTCTTTGCTGGCTCAAACAAGGCTGGCACGGTGATACCACCGGCGAACACATCAGACGCAGTCTCAATGAATGCCACAAACGGTGACGACGTGGGCGGCGATGTGACTCCGACACCAACTTATCCACACCAGTATTACGGTACGGAAGGAACGAGTCAGCCATTCGGTTTCCACAATTCCGGGATCAATGTCCTGCTTGGCGACGGTTCCGTTCGCTTCATCGACGAAGCGATCGACGTAAGTGTTTTCGCAGGTCTGATCACACGTGATCAGGCGGAGAAAATCAGCGATAGCCAGTTCTGATCCAGCCGGAGACGAACGGCAGGACATGAAACCTGCCGTTCGTCTTAACTTCACTGATGTTGCACGTGAGACAGGATCACGCATATGACAAGTCAACCTTCGTGGGCTGCTTTGAGCAGTGATGGTTTCCGAGCCGATGACGGGCCCAGTATCGCAGTTCTCGCACAGATCAGTGAGGCGATACGAGGTCTGAAATTTGGACAAGTCGCGATCATTATTCAGGATGGCGTAGTCGTGCAAATCGACCGACTTGAGAAACACCGACTTACAAAAAGCGAGTAGCTGTATTGGCTTCAATCGACGACGTTCGTCCTTCGGCATAGCAACAGGCGCGTGTCGCTCATTTGACAAAGCAGATGAGCACTGGACAGGAAACAAGATGTCACTCAAAAGAAATGGCCGATCATCGAATCCCTTGCCGGGATTCGCGGCCGGGCTCTCGATCACTTCGATCTATCTCGCAGTGCTGCTCATCATCCCACTCGGAGCCTGCATCTTCAAAACGTGTTCGCTGGATGCATCGCAATTCGTTGCTGCCGTCTGGTCTCCACGAGCCAGGTCAGCCTATCTTCTGACGTTTGGGGCGTCAGCCCTTGCGGCAGCGATGGACGTTGTGCTCGGAGTATTGCTGGCATGGGTCCTGGTCCGTTACGAGTTCCCCGGCCGACGGATGATGGACGCAGTGATCGATCTGCCGTTTGCTCTGCCGACAGCAGTGGCTGGATTAATCTACTCGAGTCTTTACGTAAAGAACGGATGGCTGGGTCAGTTTCTGGTGCCGCTGGGTTTTGAAGGAGCGTATACGCGGACCGCCGTGGTGCTAGTGCTGGTGTTTTTGGGACTTCCATTTGTTGTTCGCACAGTTCAGCCATTGCTCAGTAGTCTCGAGGCGGAGTTGGAGGAAGCCGCCGCTTCTCTTGGAGCAACTCGGTGGCAGACGTTTCGACAAGTCATCCTGCCAACGCTCTACCCGGCCCTTTCAACTGGATTTGCTCTCGCGTTCGCCCGGGGGCTCGGTGAGTA
>JANPHT010000676.1:0-4937 GCA_031424595.1 Planctomycetota bacterium | reverse complement strand
ATGCCAATAACCAAAGCAGGCAAACGGCATGGTCAGAGTGCTTCGATGCTCCTTTGGTTGCGTCCCAGCAGTGACGACCAAACTCCGGTTTACTCCCTTGTGAGATGGAAAGCAACGCGGGGTTGATTCCTGCGAATCGTTCCTTCTGGAAGTCGCCCATAACATCGCCGAATCGAGCGGTTCCGCGTGCTGATGGAATGATCAAGGCCACTTGAAACGCTGCCGGATCGGTTGCGAAGGCTCGAATATCGATGGACATCAGGAATCTCCTTTCGGCGTTGCATCAATTACAGCCCAAGCGTCGCGAACCCTGTCACGGCTCAATCCAATGGACGCGAGAGCCTTATCACGTTCTGTTGATGCCTTGGCGATTTCCCGGCTGAACGCGAGTGATTCCATGGGCTTCAGCGAGTCGCCTTGCTTTGTTAACCAACGCAGAGCCAATGCCCCATGTCGCTCCCATTTCAGGGCCGTTTGAATGCTCGCCGCGTCGGACAGGCTTATTTCGCCCTTGGTTGAGAGCACAATATCTTCAAGCTTGCGGCGGAATCCGTTGAGCTGATTCTCAATGAACTGACAACCTTTCGGGAGCTTCCCGGCCGTCAATCCGTGGCGCATGTGATTGCGATTCCCACGTTGTCCGCCCGCCTTCACGGTTTCGCCGGTAGCGGGTTCGTCTTCGTACGGTGCGTTCATAGCGGTTTCGTCCAAAAGGTGGTGTTTTGAGGCCGTTCTACTTCTGCTCTTCCCTAAGAAAGGAGTAGGTTGATACATAGATCACCATGTCGGCCACGGCTTATGACTCAAGACCTACGGTCCTTAGATTCGAAACTCTTCATTTGGCCAGCGGCTTCGAACCGTAAGAACAATCCCCGACGGATCGGGGGCCTATACTGGGCGGTAAGTTCCACATCATCATTCGTTCTTCGCCCTTCCTTTGCGTTCACGCTTCTCAGCTCGGCAAATGTCCTTCAACAACCATTCGATCGCTCTGAGGTTCGCCAGTGTTACCCTCAGCTCTTCAAAGTCGATTGGATCGAATCCCTGTCTCATGAGTTCTTCACACTGCCAGATCGTGCGCTCAAACTTCCGGATATGTTTCTTGATTCGTTGGTGAATAGACGGAAATGACTTCACGGTGAAACTCCCAGGGCTTCTCCCAAAGCGGTCATGGCATCTTCAGAGTTTTCATACCCCTCGCCGAAGGTAGTCTCATCTTCATTTGAGGAGATACACCATCCGAATGATTCGTCCGGCTGCTTGAATACGGTCACTCTCGAACCGTCATAGACACGCGTCAGGTTTCCGCGTTTCGTGCGAGTCCATTCTTTGGGATCTTCAAACTCTGCCCATCGAACGAGAGCCTCTGCTACTTCGCGTTGCTGTTTAGTTGGAATCTTCGGCATCATCTTCTCCCTGTATTTCGGAGGGCGTTTCTTACCCTTGCTTGTTGCTCACGCATTGCCTGTTCACGTTCTTCCCGGCCTTGCTTAATTTCATCTGAAGTCAACGGTGGAAGTCCACGAGCGTTCCGGCAGATGCGGGCATCGCAATCCGGGTCATCGCATTCGTCCAGGTGTTGTTGATCCGACTCCGTGATCCAGTCCTGAATTGACACCTCGTAAGCAATGACATTTTCAACCGTTATGCCTGCCGCTTCGCAACGTTTAGCCACTACTGCCAGCAATTCAAAAGCGTCGTTGTCTCGATAGTCGGCCCATATGAGGCCCGCTTCGATCTGTACTCTTGCCGCGTGCCTTGCTTCTGGAGTCCCTTGAGGGAAAGAACCATCGTTGCCTTGAATAGCCGATAGCTCTTTTTGCAAGTCCTTCAGCCTCAACTGGCGTTCCGGGAACGATTCGAGCGGATGAAAGATTTTGAGGATGTCGAATACGTCGCCCCAGAAGCCGCACGAGTAGCACTTGCACCGGTGCTTATCGTTCACGGGCGACGATTGCATGATCATCGACGGCGTTTGATCGGAATGCCTCGGGCACGACCACGACCGACCGCGTGGCGGGCCGATGTACTTTCGGAGAACGAATTCAAAGAGTGTCATAGGTTTTCTTTCGTAACGACGTCGGAACGGTATGTCCTTCCCACACAATTAGAGGCCCCTAGCAAGCTCGCTACGGGCTTCCGGTCAAGAAGCCGAATAAATCCCGGTCTCGCCGGTCGGCGTGGCCTAGGGGTTCGCCGGAATCCGGTCGGTTTCGACTACACGACGGGACGACGGTACGACCGATCATGTTGATTCCTTCCGTCGTTTAGTCGTACCGTCGTCTAATCGAAACCGGACACTTCCACGGGCTTCATTCGTGACACGGCCGTGTCCTTGTTCGTCCAGAATGCGGAATAATTCCTTGGCTTCGTCAGAGGTTTTTGTGAGTCCATATTGATGAGCGAGCTTTGCCGTGACGTCGCCGCCATGTTTGCGAATCCACTTCAACGCATTTCCGATTCGACCAGTGTCGCTTTTGATCGCACAGGTTTTGTAGACTCGTTTTGCATGACCCTTGAAATACTCAATTAGCTGGATCGCACCTTTGACGCTGCCGAGATCAACGTTGGGCAGCTTGGTCTCACCACACGCTTTCCTCAGGTGATAGAGGACAAGTGCAATTCTGGCGCAGTGCCCTTCTGCCTTTGACCAGGTAGCTCTCAGATTGTCAGACGTTGACTCGATACGATGCTTATTGACCCACTTGACCCATTCGGCCTTCGCCAGAACCGTAAATGTGAGCACAGATGCAGCACGGGCCTTATAGAGTTTTTCGCAGACACTGTGGTATTCGTCAGATTTCTTAACGACATCATCGTTCCAGCTTCTGCTTGGAATTGGATCAGGGTAGGCGAATAGCATTCGAGCGGAAAAACCATCTTCGCATTCATTGCTGATGAACTCGGGCAATACGTCCGGCTGGAGTCCGCCGGTTATACATACATGAGGATTGTCGATAATGATCGGGTCCGCTCCTTTGCGATTGCAGATGATCTGTATTCCGCTCCACATACTTAGCCAATGTTGCCTGTCATCACCGCGTCCTCCCTTGTATTGACCGTGACTTCGCACCAAGCCGCTCAATTCATCAACGGGGATAATGATTCCGTTCGGATTCGTGACCAGAATGTCCTTTAATGCCTCTATGGTTACGTCGGTCGTCGATACCTGGCGGAGCTTTGGACGAGACTCTTCCTTTTGTTCCGCCGGGGACAAGGAATCATACTTGCGTTTGCTGTGCTGATATTCGCGTTGGAGACGGGTTTGAATTGTCCTTAGCGGAGCTGTCACAGTTGCAAATGCGGGCGACTTACGCTCACCGCTTCGGGCTACTGCCGCGATCCAAAGAGTAGGATATTCAACCCATCCCTTTTTCAGTTGAATTCCAGATTTTCTGCCAATCAACGCCCCGGCCACGGCAAGCAACATCGAACCCGGAATATCGGGTGGACACGGGAGAGCCTCGGCAGTCGTTCTAATGAATTCTCGAATACGTTTCGGAAACGCTTCAACTGGGAATGGAGGTACGGTGTCAGTGGTTTCCGACGGAACGACCGTACGACTAGACGACGGTTTGATGAACTTTTTCTTGACACCAACAGGCTTCTTTAGGGGGATTTTTGCCACGGGCAATTCTTCTCCAAAACAAGGGTGATTTGCACTACAAATGAGGCTATTTGTAGAACGGTACGACATGGCTGTCGGATCTCTTTTTTCGTCCTATTTTCGGCTGTGGCGGCACCTTCATTCTCAGCAGCTCGAATCGGTCCAGAGCTTCCTGGGTAACCCGCCATTGAGGCTTGCCTCCGTTCCTCTTAGCGACGTTGATGGCAGTCAAATCGCCGTTACGAATCCATGTTCCAACCGAGTGCTCGCCGACGGCATACCTCGCCATGAGGTCTTTTATTGAGTAGGTCTTCTCCACAGGTTTTCCTTTCCGTTTTTGAGTTACGTTTAGCTCCGATCGAGTTAAAAGAACTATCGACTCAAATTGAGGCCGGAAAAGTTTGGGGCTAACTTTTCCGAGTGCGCACGAAAAAACCCCGGTGGTTAGCCGGGGTTTCATCGGGCGAAAAAGTTTCGGAATTTTCGAGAAGAAAAGTTTCCGGGAAAGTTACCTATGAACTTTTCTACTTTGCCTCCTGCTCCTCAATGAACTTGGTTCTACGTGCGCGAACTTTGATTTCCAATTCGCACAACTCTGAGAACGGACACACGATCGATTTGTCCCCCTCCCTTTTTACTTTGATCCGCTCCGTGAACGTATGATGGCTTATGGCCTTTCCATCTAACTCCCAGTCTTCGCGGTTAAGCGCAAAGTTTGCTGACGAGAGCGTTCCGTTCAGTTTTCCATCCACCCAAAATCTCGGAGGCACGTCTTCCATTGCGACCTGCTCCAAATCTTCAAATTTTCGGTCTGGGTTATTCGCGAGCGGCACTATGGTTGCCGGAGCAATCCTGATTTTTTCGAGAGCCTCACGTATGGCTTTGCGGTCGGCAATTTCTTCCGCACGGGCAGCGGCCTTTTCCTGCGCCTTGCGTTCGGATTCGACACGAGCGGATTCGGCTACAAAATCATCCAACGTTTCCTTGATCCAGCCGGTGGGATGTCCACAACGTTTAATGAAACTCTGAAGCTCGTCTATAGCTTGAACTAGTTCGTCGAATGTGCAAGCTTTGATGCTTGTTGAGTTAGGAATCTGACCGACCAATTCCATGTACTGCTCAATGGTTTTCTGTTCAAGACGTGGATCATCTTCCGACAGATACTCATGAGCGTAGATTATCACCCTAGTCCCCGGATCGTCGTAATGCGGGCGTGGATTGACGTACCATTCTAGCTGCTGACCTTTCATGAGTCGGTAAACTTTCTTTTCCGTGATCATACAGCACCGCCTTTCTTGGATTTCTTCACTCCGGGGACATCAAGATTCAG
>JANPHT010000675.1:0-2276 GCA_031424595.1 Planctomycetota bacterium | reverse complement strand
TCCTTTACCGTTTTTCATGGCGAACTAATGTTTTAGACACTTGCAAGATAATAACCGGTTTTGCCTTTTACGACGGAAAAACGGGTCGTTTCTGACAATCTCAGGTTTAGTTCTGCAGGGAACCGATGCATAACCCGGGTGTTTCTACCGCCCGTCGGAAAAACGGAGTTTCCTATGTTTGCTGAATTTTCCTGCAATCCAGTCCACTTCGACCTGCTTTTTTGCTTTGTGATTCTATTCCAGCCTCCGCTTTCCGCAGAGCAACCGTTGCAATCCACAGGAGGCATTTCCGAGCAGACGGCCGGTATCAATTCCGATTCCTTGTCTCGCCACGAGCCAGCAACTCCGGAACTTCCTTTTTTTTTGTCAGTTCCTGATCGCTCAGTGAATGACAATGCAGCGCTCTCCGACGATTTGCCGGATGTTGGGAATATTCACCAATTAGCGGCCGCAGCGTTGCCGAAATGCAACCGTGACAGCGAGACAGCAACCCAGCGAAAGTCAACGGTATTCAAGTATCTGAACTACGTCACGATGAACTGTGATACTGCGTTTGAAGAAGACGCGTCGTATTCCCTGATTCTGCTATGTTCCGACCACGACGAGTTATCAAAGTTGTCCATCGCCGTCGATGAAGCGAGCTCAGAAACATCGCCCGATGTTTCTGTTTCTCCAAACAGCCAGTCGACATTACCGCAAACCTCGGCCACTCGACGCCCATTGTCAGCGATCCGACTTTCTGAGTCATTGCAGACTGCTTCAGAATCCGGTGACCGTCTTCCCACACCCGACGGCATCGACAAGGCATCACAGAAAGCTCACCCGATGGAGCATCATTTTGTGCCGGAACCCTGGCTTCGTTCCCACCCGCCGCGGAATACTTTCCAGGTCCGACATCAGCCGTTGTATTTCGAAGATCCGAATATGGAGCGATGTGGCGCTTCCAACGGATGCTTGACAGAAGCGACCTCAATCTTTCACTTTGCGAGCCGGATTCCTCTGCTACCCTACATGATGGCATCGAACTCCCCACATGAATGTGTAAACGCTTTGCCCGACTGTCCGACGTCTCAGAATCAAAAGTTTGACCTTGAAGCGTACATGCCCAGACCCACCGTAAAAGCTGTTGCAGTTCAAGCGGCCGCAACAGTGGGTGGTGTTTACCTCATTCCTTAATAATGAGGGAGCCCAGGTTCTGCCAGTGTGGTGAATGCAGGGCCCGCCATGTTTCAGGTCGTGGCCACTTTCAAAGGGCGGTTTCCAGAAAAGGCACAAGACTCAGCCAGGCCCAGTATTCTCACGATCGCAGCGATCTATTGGCGTCACGCCCGACTAAGGACTCACCAGCGACTTATCGAAGTAGTTGATTCCCATGCCGGCGTCGATCACTATCCCCTGTGCGTTGATTCCGGAAGATCGTGGACTCAACAGGAATGCGACGGTGGACGCAACTTCCTCCGTCTGGACGGCCTGCTTTCGCAGTGTGGCTTTTTCCGCAAACAAATAACTGTCCACGTAGCCTGGGATGCCAGCTGACGCGGAAGTCTTCAGCAGGCCAGGGCAAACCGCGTTGAATCGAACCCTGGAGAACTGCGAAAATGATTTGGCCAGGAAGCACAACGAAGAATCCAACGCGGCTTTGACCGGGGCCATGTAACCATAGTTTTCGGCGGCCATGCGGGTCGTGGAGATCGAGATCGTTACGACACTGCCCGTTTCCGGATCCAACAGGGCACGGAAGGCTTCAGAAATTGCAATCAATGAAAAACAGGAAACATTGATCGCCTGAAGAAACGCGGGCCGGGGCGTCTGATGAAATGGCAGCCAGCCGGCCGAGTAATCCGCGAAGGCTACAGAATGGACGATGCCATGGAGAACGCTGTTTGAAGCCGCGATTCGTTCTTTCATCGCATCGATCTGATCCTGATGTTCCACATCACAAACATAAACCTGCGAATCCGGAAATAGCTTTCGCACCGAAACCGCTCTCGTTTCATTGCGAACGGAAAATAACAGGTTTGCACCAGCCTCCTGCAGTGCCTTCGCTGTATGCCACGCCACACTCTTCTTATTGGCGACGCCAATAAGAAGGACATTTTTACCTGTAAGTTTGAGGAAGTCCATTGTGACGTTTGTGTGCTGCAGAGTGGAATGGACAGAAGCCAACAACAGGCTGACCGAATCTCCACTAATTAGGGTTCAACGACAAATGAAGTGCGCGGCCTAATTGGCTGATGGTCATTGAGTTTACAAAGTGTGGTCAAGTCGGTCTGATG
>JANPHT010000674.1:0-10466 GCA_031424595.1 Planctomycetota bacterium | reverse complement strand
CTGACGAGCCAGGCGCGCTGAGACTGCTTTGCTGTTGAACATTGACTTTGCGAAGCTCAAGAAGAGCGATTTTGTAGCAGGGAATGTGACCTATGAGACGCCATGATCTGACAAACATGCGAACTCGTTCGATCGACGCGGTCACCGCTATGCGCATTCGACAGTATGAGCAGCTGATGGGGGAACCAGTGATGTTCCCCGTTCCCATCGAGAAAATCGTTGAACGAATTCTCGGGCTGGATTTCGACTGGATTGAGATCGATGAGCAACCGGGCGAGCAAATCCTTGCCGGACTGATTCCTGAAGAGAAACGGATCGTACTTAATAGCAAACATCTCGATCTCTTCCACAAAAAGCCAGGGCTGGAACGCAGCACGATCGGTCATGAAGCCGGTCATTGGGATATCGATATTGACCGTACCAGCCTGCATCACCCGCGTCTGCCTGGTTTCGAACTGCAAACAAGTGTTGTTCGCCGACATGCAGCGGATCGAAATGTGCTCGTAGAAGTTTTGAATCGCGCAGCCTACGATGATCGATATTTTGAAATCTACCGGGAACTCACGGCAGGGCAGGATTCCCCGGAAGTCCGCAGTGCGGTCGATCGTTACCAATCGTCGATATTGATGCCTGACTGGCTGATTAAGACAGCTGTAAAAGGTCTGGACGTCACATCGTGGCCCGCGCTTTATGAGTTGGCCGAGCGTGCTCAGGTGACGATTTCAAATCTGACCGTGCGGCTTCATCGGATGGGGATAATTTACATCCCGGAAGGTACTCGCGATTTGTACGCCGGACGCGACGCGTACATTGGCCAGAAGCATTTATTCTAGGAACGGATGGGAGCGATGTGTTCCGGCGACCTCAACGTTCCCTTTTTTTGCCCACAATATTGACAGTTGATAGCAACCATCAAATTCTTTTGACTTTCAGTGCGAGCCTAAAAGGAGAGTAGCAATGCTTGTTTTGTCACGAAAAATCAGTCAGCAAATTCTGATTCCAGAGTTGAATATCTGCATTACGGTTCTGAGCGTTGGGACAAATCGTGTGCAACTGGGGATCGAGGCTCCTCGGGGAATTCACATAACACGCCCGGAGACTATTCGGCCCATTCCGGCTTCACAACCCGATCTGCGTCTCACAGAAATCGAGGTGGCTCAGAGCATCTGACCAGGGGAGCCACGCTTTTCAGGAAAACTCTACCCATTACAGCGAATTGTCTGAAAATTCAAGGTGAAGACAATGGGAATTCTGCACAGATCATGGCAAGATGCGCGGTTGTATGGATTTTCATTGTTGCTCTGTGAATTCGCGATCTGTGGTCCATTTTCGACGATACCTGATGAGTGTCGTCAGCAGAACGCCGCTGCAGGCAGGTAGGAGAAGGATTGTGATTACATTTTCAATTTGGCGCAAGCGGTCGTTTCGCAAGGCGCTTGGCGTTTTGACGTTGTCGACAGCGATGTTGGCAGGATCTGTGTCTTCCGGTACGCTGTTGAAAGCCACTCAGGAAGAGGCATCGGCAGTCGAACTCAAAGTCCCCGACGATTTGTCGGATGAGACTCTTGAAGGCATCGACGCTGAACTGGCAAAATCGCTCGGTCCAAAGCTGGCTGTGCTTTTTGACTCAGGTCAATCCGCAGAAGCTCGCCATGCCGCTGCGGTCGAGATTTCCGCCATTGCATCGGGGATTCCTGCGACAACCCCCATAACGTCGAATCTTCAACGCCGTCTTCTTCGTCGGGTCGCGTTACTTAGCGCTGCCGTCCAGGCCTCTCAAGTCCCTGATCTCGCGGTGAATCCCGATTCTCATATGGCTCAACTGTCCGACGCAGTTGGGAAGGTTGATGGACTGCTGAACTCAGTCGGCAATGGAGCAGGATGGGTGACCTATCTCCATCTTGCCGAACTCAGAGCTGGAGAATTGAATCAGCAGGTCGTCCAACAGGTCATCCTGAATCTGGGTCCTCCTGAAACGATGACTATCGAACAACGACAGTTCGTCAGACGCCCGGAGATTCAGAATCTGAAAGCGGCCCTCGAGACCTCAGCCGCTGCAAAAGCATTTTCCGGAGAGGCAGAGGCTGCTCGCGGCGGACTTAATCAATCCATCGGCGCACTTGTGTCGTCTTTGCTGGCTTATGAAAAGCAGCCGCTGGCCGTTGAGGCAGAACGGTCTCGAACAGCATGGCGGTCATTGAGAAGCCGTTTCCCGGCTGCGGCCGATGTGATGCGAACGGTCGTGAATGAACATTATTTCAATCACAACGTGCACTTCACCATTTCCGAAGCATTGTTATCTCGCCTGATTGCAGACTACCGCACTGAAACCGGATGCATCGCAGATTGCATCATGGGCGCATGGGTCACAGGATCTCAAACGACAACCGTAGACGTGCGGGCCGATATTCGACCGTCGATGACAACTGCTAATTTCGACCTCAACGTCAATGGGAATACACAGTCCAACACCAGAGCACAAAAGAGCCCTGCAACAGTCTGGACGAATGGCAATCACTATTTCTGGATGAACCGATCCGTGTATTTTGACGGTCGCCACGTCACTGCAGCTCAACCTGCCTTCAACGTGGATACGAACAGTCGCACAGTTGGTCTTGCCACGGAATACGACCGCATCCCGATTATCCGTGGTATCGTTCGCAAAATCGCAGCCCAGAAAATTGCCGAAAGCAAACAGCAGGCCGACGAACTCACAGGCACTCGGCTGCGAGATGAAGCGCTGCCTAAATTTCAATCAGAGACCGATGAACAGTTCTTCAATGGCAATGAGACCCTGTCGAAGATGCTGGCTTCTCTGGAACGCCGCGGTGTTGCCCCCGACAGCATCAGTGCGCGATCCAGCAACACGCATATTGCGGTCAGTTCCCGAACAATCGGCGTCGCACGCCTTGGAGGCTCATTGCAGCCACCGGCTGCGGCAATTGCAAAAGGGGCCGCGGCTCAGATACACGAGTCTGCTCTGAATAATGCGATTGACGCGCTGGGATTTCAGGGGCGTGATATCCCCGAGAAGGATTTCGTAAAAGAACTGGAAGTTGCTCTGTCGGATTTATTCCAGCGTGAGATCAAGTTGACAAATGATGAGCCAGCTCCGGTCGTGGCGGGCGAAGAAGAAGAACCTCCGACAATTTTTCTGTTCAGCAAGACAGATCCAATTCGGGTCCGATTTGATAACGGTCAGATCATTCTTTCCCTGCGAACGGGAATTCGTCAGGAAGGCAAAGAAGAGATCCCTGAGGAGACCGTCACGATTCCAATTTCCATGACGCTGCAGGATGGTAAAGTCATTCTTGACCCAGGCAACATTTCTGTGACAGGACGTCCGACCCGTTCGGTTCAGATCAAGCGTGTTCTGGCTCGTCGCATCGTCCGCAAAGAACTGAGTCCGACAGTCGATCTCCAGGCGGCTGGCGACAAGACGTTGCCAGTGACGGTGACTCATCTTGACCTGGCTGACGGTTGGTTGAATGCAGAATTTGATTAGGGGGCGCTGAAACCCGACCACCACATTCCCTGTCCGCGTGACAAAAAATAGAAAGCCGCCTTGAACCAAGGCGGCTTTCTTCATTGGTTCCTGCGGAAAAACGACTGATGGTTCCCGCGGACAATCGACTGAACTTCCCTGGCAACGTTCTGCATCTGTAAAAATGCAATGGCTTTATCAGGGCCGCCAACTGAGTTTACAAAGGCACCACCCTTGCGGATGTCAGCCAGTCCAACGGAGCCAGCAGAGTTTTAATCCTCAATGACTTTCGTCCTGTTTTTTGCAGGGACGGACTCAAACTTAAACAGCACCAAAGCCATAATCGATCTGGAAAGACGATTTTGAAGTTCTGATGCTCACCTGACGCTAGGGGGTCTATCGGATTGTCAATCACCATTCGACCGTGATGAGGTGCGTCCCTATTCGGTCCGACACAATTTGATCAGCGGCTCGAAATCAGGAACGCAGAACTGTCTCAGCAAGTCTATCCATCGTTATTTGCTGGCCGAGCGATTTTCGTCGATCCCGTCTGATGCCGCATTGTCGTCTGATGCCGCATGGTCGTCGCGTGTCAAATCTTCTTCTGGAGCAAAGCAATACAGCATCGCGGGAAGCATGACAAGATCGCCAAACAAGGCGGCTGCGATCGTGATCGCACCCATTGAGGCAAATATATGATGATCGCGTGAATCGCTGAATGCCACCGTGCCGAAGCCAGCAACAAGCACGGCAGTTGTCATGACCATCGCCACGCCCACATTTCCAAAGGCATTGCGAATGGCTTCCGCTCGACTCCTGGCGGTCTTTCGTTCTTCTTCAAAACGGCTCAGAAAGTGAATTGTGTCGTCAACAACAATCCCAAGACAAACCGTAAACGCACAGACACTGACCAATTCCAGAGACTCGTTTTTCCAGACAAGCCACGCTCCCGTCACGGCGAGGGGAAATGTATTGGGAATGATGGAGATAAGTCCGATTCTCACGGACCTGTAGGCGATCGACAGCACCACAAAGATAATCAACGCCGCTGAACCAAGACTCGCGGCAAGATCAATGACGATTTGATACAGGTTTTTCCACCTCCAGATCGCGTCGCCTTGCAGTGTCAGGCGAAATTCCGGATGAGCCGCCTCGATCCTCGCAAGCCCGGCGTTCAACCTTCGAAATACAGGATCAAACTTTGCAATGCCCAGATCCTGAACACGAAATGTCACGACGGCCTTTCGGTGTTCTGGCGTAAAAAAGGCTCGTTTCAGTGGTGGCGGAAGCAATTCCACCATCGACATTCGTTCGGCGATGGGTCCCTCTCCCGGCAAAGAGTCGACGAGATTTCGTATCGACAGGGGAGATCCGATCATTGGCTCAGACTTCAGAAGTTCATCGACCGCTGTAATCGTTTGCAGTATCTGTGACGAATCTGATTTCACGTCTTTCGACCACAGCACCTCCACTTCCGAGAACTCAAGTCCACCCAGAGCCACATCCATCACGTTCATCGCGACATAGGCTTCACTGCTGTCTGGCAGGGAATTCGCTCGCCGCTGGTCCGGCCGAAGGCAAAGAGACACCGTCAACAGGACCACCGTTGCCAGAATCGAAGTCCAGCACACAAATCGCGGAACTCGCAGCACAAATTCGATCAGGCCGCCGATGCGAGTCAGATTTCGATCTATCAGACTTTTCTCGTGCCCCAGATGAATATTACGGCCCACTCGTGTGGAGCAGACAAGCGGAACAATGCCGACGACAGCAATAAACGTCAGCCCTACACCAATGACACTGCACCAGCCGAAATCTTTCACCCATCCATTATCTGCCAACGACAACGATCCAAAGCCTATCGCGGTCGTCAGCGAAGTCAGCATGCACGCATACCCGACGTCATGCAACGCGGATCTGGCGGCCAATCGTTCCGATAGACCAGCGGCCCTCAGTTTGCGAATCTGTACCGTCAGGTGAATTCCATCTGTCAACCCCACGAGACTGATCAGGACCGGCAGAATAACATCATTGAACGGATTGTCCTGCAGCTCAAAATAGCGAAGAAATCCCAGTGTCCAGAACACTCCAATGGCCGGGGCCAATGACACAATCAGCACCGCGCGAATGCCACGAAACAGGACCACAGCCATAATGGCGATCACGCCATATCCCACGACCTGATACTTGATCTGATTCGCCTCATGAGCCTGAAGATAGGTGATTCTCGCGGGGGTGTCGCCAGTCACTAAGAACTTGAGTCGAACGTCCGGAAACTTAAGGCCTGCTTTTTCAGAGGTCGTCCGAAGGTCTACCGTGCATTGCTCATCGCTGCGAACAAAGTCCCAGTCGAAAGTAACGAGCAACAACATTGTCTGACCGTCACCCGAAACCAAATGACCGCCGACGAGCGGATGATTCAGCGCCTTGCTTTTGGCGGCTGCGAATCTTTCGGCAGATGCCTCGGATCTTGGAAAGAGCGGCTCGGACAGTCCGAAAATGTTCAGCATCGGCACACGATCCATCCAGAGAATTCGGCTTACGTAGTCGAGATCCTCCAGCGTGTTCACAACCTGCCTCATCGCCTGTGCACCACGAGGCGTAAAGAAATCCGGAGACTGCACGACGATCACTGCGTCCGCCCGTGAAAGACTTACGGGATCGATTCCGGGCAATGGCCCAAACTCTTCTCCCTTTGAAGCGGAATTGCCGGTACCCGACCCCACTTTGTCATTGATAAACATCGCGCGAACAAACTGCGGACGTACATACCCAACAGTTGCCAGCAGCGTAATCAATAGCATCGTCGCAGCCGTGAATCCACGATGATCAACTGTCCAGACCATTGCACGATCAAACGCAGATTTCAGCATAGAATGACTATCGAACTTGTATTACCAATGAAGGGACTTCCAGAAGTTAATGGCATTATTGCATCAACTCGAAGTTTGTCGTCGATCCTGCGGACTTACTATGTCATTTAGTGGCACGCTGATCAGTGCACCGTCGAATCCTGATTCCTGTCTTGCTCATCGCAATTCAATTCCTGGAGTGAACGGGACACGCTCGACACGCTACCTGTTCTGGCGATTCACACCCTGAAATCACTTCAGCCAGACAGTCCACAGATTCGTGTGGTGAATCAACGTAAAGAAGCTCGATTGCGGGCACAATCGAGCTTCTTCAGAAGAGGCAATGTCTGAACGCGGGATTACTTGACTTCGGCAGCCGAAGGAGAAGGGGCAGCTTCTGCTGGAGCTGGGGCGGCCGCCGCTGGCGCCGGAGCCACAGAGGCGCCGGAACAGGCACTGGAAGCTGTGCCGCAAGCTGTTGATGAGCCGCATGATGACTCACAGGCAGGTGCCGCACACGAAGGTTCGCAGCACTTCGCAGCACATGGATTACATTCCGTTTTCCTGCAATCCAGCTTGGGCAGTTTCAGTTTTGGCAGCTTGCACTTCGGGAGACTGATCTTTGGAAGGCTAAGTTTTGGCAGCTTGCACTTAGGTTGCTCGCAGCAGGTGTTACACTTATGGCCAGCTTCACAGACAACGGTCGCCGAGAAAACGAAGAAACAGGTAACGACACACAGCATCAGTTTCTTAAACATCTGGAACTCCGAAGTGAATTGGACATGCTTCGCGTCAACACCGACGACTGCATACTCAAGTCTATCCTATAAGTATCGCGCGGCGGCTCAATTCAGATGGCGAGCTTCCCTTCGTCGCTCAGGATGGTCAGCTTGTGACAAACTTCGGAGTTGACTCGAATAGCAGCAACTTTCGCACTGCGTAAACCGCATGCAACTCTGCGTGCCGTTCCAATCGTGGCAGTCATCGCTGCAGGCAGCAGATACGCTATGACTTTGGCACCAGGGCCGGAGCGTGACGAAGGATTTCGATCACAGAAGCTCGGAGGGCTGGAACGAATGACACGCCATCACCACCGGAGACTGTTTCCTCACCCTTCCAATCGGTGCAACATCCGCCGGCTTCACGAAGTATCGGGATCAGTGCGGCAATATCCCAGGGCGACATTAAAGGATCAATTGCCAACTCGGCCCGTCCCGTGGCGACCATCACATGCCCATAGCAGTCTCCCCAGCCGCGGGCGATCTTGACCTTGTCCATCACCTGAACGATGACATCGAATCGATTAGTCGACTTCCAATGTGTGGGCTCCGTAAACATCATTCTGGATTTGTCGAGTGTCGTCACGCTGCTGACGAAGGTTCTTCGAGCTGGTTGATCTCCGATCTGCCACCAGCAGCCAGCACCATCTGCCGCATAAACAACTTCGTGCAACGCGGGAAAGCGACAGACCCCAGCGACCATTCGGCCTTCGAATTCCACTCCGATTAACGTCCCAAAAAGCGGCACGCCGTGAATAAAAGCTTTTGTGCCATCAATCGGGTCCAGAATCCAGCGATATCCGTTCTGGCTCGGGACATCGTCAAATTCTTCACCCAGCACTCCATCCTTGGGAAATTGCTCACTCAGAAGTTGTCTCATCAACAACTCAGCACCCTTGTCAGCGGCCGTGACAGGGGATTCATCTGATTTGGATTCCACCAGGACTCCATCAACCTGATAGAACCCAAGTATCAATTTCGATGCTTTGGCCGCTATTTCCAGAGCGAATTGCAGACGATCCGAGTAACCGGGCATAGTCAGTTTCTTAAAATCAGAGTAAAACAGGTCAAGGCAGGCATTGTTTCGCAACAAGAACCAATCCTGAACTGTCGAATATGAAATTCCAGTGTTTTTCCTTAATCCTGCATGACAGCAACGCACGAAGACACACACTCAATGGCGTTGCGTGGGGGTTGGCACGACTCGGATCAGCGACATCCCTATTTATTCTAGGGTTTCACGTTGAAGATGTCCGCGTTGCTTGTAAGAATACCCGATTCGCAGCGGAATTACTGAATAAATGTGCAGTTGCGAGCACTCTACGATTATTCCCTTTTGATCCTGAACTCACTGGTGCGGCATGTTGAAGGACCGATCTCGAATTGAACGTCAGCTTACAAAAGCTCAGCAGCAGTTGTCTGCTTGCGAAGCAAAGCTGGCTTCTGATGGCGTTACGGGCAAGGCTCGCGGCAAGAGTGCCGTGTGGCGCCTGTTGAATGGCGATTATCGTCAGCTCAGGCGACGACTCATTGCCGTTGCGGCACTGGAAGAGCGCGAAGCCGGTGTTGCTCAGCGTAAGGCTGAAAAGGCGAACGCCACTGAGGCTGTTGAGGCCTGATTGCAGCCGTAGCGCTATCAAGTCCCGGAGAGGTGGCAGAGTGGCCGATTGTGCAGCACTGGAAATGCTGTGTATCAGAAATGGTACCGGGGGTTCGAATCCCCCCCTCTCCGCTTTGTTTTTTCATCGATGAAAAAAAAGAGCCCGAAAGGGCATACCGGAAGAACTGCCGTTGGTAACACGCGTGATGTGAAAATGGTACGAGTTGTCCCCGTAACAGTTTAGTCCCTCAGCCGTAGGTCGCGTTCTGTCGCGCGAGTTTCAGCAATAGGCGAGGGTTCGAGTGACGACGGCAGGCTTTCTTCTTGCGGTTGTCGTTGTTGGCAGGCTCGTGTCGTTTCGCGGTCTCTGCGACGGTCGTCAATCGCCCCCTTCGAACGGCCTTAGACTGCGATGACCGTATGACTGCGATGACCGTATGTGATCGTGCGAAGCACGACTAGCGGACACAACGCGCCTACGGCCATGTTGTTGGTGTGCGGCACGCGAGCCTGTGAAGTGTTCGCCCAGCACATCCCGCGACGCCTGGCCGTTGCGTGACGTATTAAACTGAAAGTGCACGAAGCTTGCGTCGCAGTGGACCCAGTAGTAGGATCGATCGCCGTTCAGAGTCCAGTAGGTTTCGTCGGCGTGGACATCGAACACCCGAACTGTTCCATTACAATCCGGACATCGTTCGGAGCTGCCACATCCACAGCCCAGTCGTAAGCTTCCGGCATTTTGCGAAACCACCCCGGATGGCCAACCGGGGCTCCGCGTTTCTTCTTTTCCTTCGTCGAGGCAGTGGTGGAGTCTGTCGCCGCAGTGGCCGTATCGCCGGAATCCTGCTTCAGCTTGCTGGTGGCGAATTTGTTCTGCCGCTCCAGCTTCAGTTCCAGCTTGACCTGGTCCAGTTCCTTTTGCAGCCGCTGGTTTTCCTCGAGCAGCCGATCACCGCGAGCCCGTTCGGCATCAATCGTTGCGTGCAACGCCTTCCGCGTCAGCTCCTGACTCATTCGCGAGCAACACCAAGGTCACTATTGCCGCGCCGCCCAAATGCGGGCAGTGGCTGACGTTCGGACAGTTGTATTCATGTTTTGGGTAAAACTGAATGGCATCGGCATCCTTCCCGAGTGCCGAAACTCTACGCCATCTCCAATGTTTCGCCAAGATCAGTGCAGAGGGACTAAACTGCTACCCCGTTTACATGTTCAACAAAGAAACCTGACCCAATACTGTTCGGCACGGGGATCGCGGTACGAAGCAGGGTAGCGGATCGGAGTGTGTCGCTAACAGCGAAGATTGCCGGAATGGAATGCCGTGCGTTGATCAAAGTGTGGCAGGCGGCGTGCGGCGAACGGTGCGCGCAGCGTACATGGCGGCGGACGAGATGCCGAAAGCAGCCCGCGAAGGATCAGATCTGTTTTTTCAGCTTCTCGATATGAGCCATCAGTTCGTCTTCGTTGGCAAGGCCGCAGAAGTAGAAACAGATCATTTCAAACGTACGCTTCGTCGGCTGGCGGCCGGTCCACAAAGCAATCAGCATGCAGGCAATGATGGCTGAGTATGTTTGAATCTCGATACCGTTCTGTTTGTGGCGATGCGAAGAATGCCGTCGCTGTCCACTCTACTGGAACCGCCTGCATACTTGCTGCGAGATGTGTGAGGATTGATGCGTACACAAATCACTCGCACCTTGTGATCCAGCCTGCGATCTCCAACGGCTTTGAACTCGACAATCTCGTCGCTGATG
>JANPHT010000673.1:0-4966 GCA_031424595.1 Planctomycetota bacterium | reverse complement strand
TGAAGGTGATATTTCTTCAGTTCAGGCCTAGCTCGATCGACGACTATTTCCTGAAACTCGCCGAGCATCTGGGTGTCAAACATCTTTGGCCGCGTCTGGAATCGAGTATCGAGAAACGCGAGGAGCAGATTCTTTGAAATCCGGGCCCCGAGATCCCCGCTAAATACGCCAGCCTCAATCGCGAGCTTGCGACGGTCAGCGGGGCTGACAGATCTGTCAGAACGTCGGGGGTCTTTCTTCATGCGATTCGATAGGAATTCCAGATTTGCATCCGAAGGCTGTTGAATAGCGCGGACTTCTTCGATTGAAAATCGGACCGCACTGTTCCCCGAATTGTCCGCGTTGGGATTGGACACGTATCCGATCAGCATTTCCCCCAGCCACTCATTGCGAGCGTCCTCGGTCATGCAGTTCATGGCCGTTTGAAATCGGCCGTCGGCTATGGCTTCGCGGAAAGCTTCAACGGCGGCACGGGGTGAGGCTCCGTTCGGGCGTTCCTGAGAGATTACGAGCCGCTGCTGCAGATCCTCGTCTGAACCGATGCTGTCGATTTTCCATTGGTCGTCGAGGAAACTGAATGTGATCGGCACAGACTTTGTCCCGTTGGGCGAGACCAGTTGACCGGTCGCGTTGTTGTGTTCGTCGATCTGAACACCTTGGAGACTGTAAGTGGCCGGTTCGAAGTCAACCGTGTGTCTTGTCGCTGCGTCGATCACGCTCATCAAAAACCATGCCTTTCCAAGTTCTTCAGAGAACGATTGGGCACCTTGACCGCAAAGTCCCTCCACAGCGATGGCGGGGTTAGTGCGGATCAAAGTCTTGATCTCTTCCAACTGGCGAAGGATTTTCTCGTTCTGCTCGCTTGGCGGCCTGGTGCGGTCAATGAATTCGTTCAGCCGTGAGAGCTCTACAGCGAACTCTGGCTGATTATTGGCAGCGCCGTCACTTCTTGCCTCCGCACTCAGATACCAGCGAAACCGCCCAGTTCGAGTAAACGCATCGGCGACCTGCATCCAATTTTTTGTTTCGTAGGCGGCCTTTGCTTTTTCGACTGCCATCCACGGGCCGGGTTCGCGGTGGAAGCGTTGAAGGGCGGATGGCAGCGCGGGTGCTTTTCCCGAAGGTTCCAGCACAGAGCTCTTCCCGACAATCTCCCAGGTAAACCAGCGACCGCTGCGGGATACATTGATCTTCAGGGGATAATGAACGGGGTCCCAGCCCAGAAGGCCAGGCATGGTTCCGGCCATGCCGCCCATCATTCCTCCGGGCATCCCCATTGTGCCGCCGCCCATCATTGAACCCATACCGGGCCCGCCGCTGCCGCCCGTTCCCGGGAACTCGGAGGCATCGTTTTGCACACCGGTTGTGTAAAAGTTCAACCGATCGCGGAACTCCTTCTGAGTCTCCACCGGGACCGCATCATCCAGCCTGGTCCACATCTCGTTCTCGATGGCTCGCAGTTGATCAGGGAATGCACTGATCTCCGTTGTCTGCATTCCGTTGGCATCGACATAGACCCGAGAATTCAGGGCTTCTTCTTTGAGGTAGCGTTCGTGGGTTTCCTTCAGGATTTGGTTGACGGCATCGCGTTGCCCGTCGGAGAGATTGAACAACTGGGCGTTGAGGAACGGAACAGAGTTTTCGATGACAATGGCTGATTGTGCATTCATGAGCATCGGCGACATCGACATTCCGCCTCCGTACATTCCACCGCTGTCCATCATCCCTTCGCCGCCTGCTCCGCTCATCATCCCGCTGTCAGCATCGTGTGCCCCTATGGAGACACGCACCGAATTCTTATCCACCGACGCCCCAGCGGTTCGCCGGGCTTGAGCTTCTGAAATTTCTGCCTGGACGTAAGCATCCGCAAGTCGGCGTTCACGTTCGCTGACGTCGGCCCTTGATTGAACAACGTGGCGAGCTTCCATCGAGAGGTAGAGTGCAGCAAATAAAATCGGAGTAAGCAGTATACCTGCAACAAAGCTGAGCAGTGACTTTCCAATCCAGCGACGCTGAGCTGGCAGCGCGAATGGGTTCACAGCGACGGCCGGCGAACGCAACGCCTCCACATCGGTCTTTACCTGACTCGCCTGCTGATATCTGCGGTCGGGTTCTCTGGCCAGAGTTCTTAGCACCACTTCGTCCAGACGCACATCCGTTTCGGCGCGTTCTGAAGGAGGCGAGAAACGGCCGAGCGGCAGTTCGCCCGTGAGTAGCTCGTAAAACACGACGCCCATGGAATAAATGTCGGCTCGATGGTCGATGCCGGGCAGGCCTTCGATCTGTTCCGGGGCCATGTACGCCGGTGTGCCCATCAGTTGATGAGTCCCCGTCAGAGTCGGCATCGTGGGCGATTGACCGAGCAATCTCGCCAGGCCGAAGTCGGCGATTTTGACGCGGCCGCGTTTGTCGATCAGGATGTTTTCCGGCTTGATGTCGCGATGCACAACGCCTTCGTCATGAGCGAACTGCAAAGCATCACACAACTGCCCGACAATGGCGAGCGTTTCTTTCGAGCCCAGCTTCTTGATCGGTTCGGCTCGCAGGGCTTGTCGCAGAGTGACTCCGTCGATGAATTCCATCAGCAGAAAATAGATGCCTTCGCGTTGTCCGAACTCGTAGACCGTGACAATGTGCGGATGGCTGAGAGACGCCAACAGCCGGGCTTCTCGTAGAAAGCGTTCAGCAAATCCCGGTGTGGTCGCCATCTCGCCCGGCAGAACTTTCAACGCTGCGACTCGATCGAGTTCCCTTTGGCGAACCCTGAACACCGCTCCCATGCCCCCGACACCAAGCAGTTGCTGGATTTCCAGATGTGGAAACGCGGCCGCCAGTTGTTCCATTTCCGGCGGTTTCCAGGCAACTCGTGGCCCGGCCCCGTAGGTGGAGCTTTTCATGCCCTGTTGAAGCAAACAGGCGGGACAGAACGTCTGCCCGTTGCTGGTGAGCAGTTCGCCATTGCACGTTGGACACGTGGGTGTTGTCATTGCTTCGTCTCCAAAAACCTTGGCGTCGTTATCGCGTTGGGGATACTCGACAGCGACGCTGAACGTACACACTTTCCGATCTGAGGACAGAACGGTCTAAAGATGTTCGTTGCGGCAATCCTTGAATCGCTCTATTATCAGGAGAAGCAATCCTCGGCGAACGTTACAGGGAAATTCGGGAATTTTGCATGAGAGACCCAGCATGACCTCATCAGTTCCCAGCCCAACGGCTCGCCCAGCCCCGCGATTTGCGACGACTCGCTGGAGTCTGATTCGACAGGCCCGACAAAACAATGAAAAACCGGCAAGGGCCGCTCTCGAAGAACTTTGCCAGGCGTATTGGCTGCCCGTGTATGGCTTTATGCGAAAACAAACCAGCGACGTCCATGAAGCGCAGGATTGGACGCAGGGATTTTTCGCCAGCCTTCTGTCACGTAACGCATTTGCCGAACTGGATCCGAGTTTTGGACGATTTCGTTCGTTTTTGCTTGCAGCAGCCAGACATTTTGCGAGCAACGAGAGGGACAAAAATCAGTCCGTTCAGCGCGGAGGTCGATTGATTCTGCAATCCATCGACTACGAAGAAGGAGAACGCCAGTTGGCGAACGAATTAACTCGAGGAGCCCCGGCAGAAGTTCTCTTTGAGCGACAATGGGCGCTGGCGATTCTCGATCGAGTGCTCAATCGCCTTCGCCAGGAATACCACGATTCTGATCGGTCACTGTTGTTTGATGCACTGGCCGAGCACCTTTCCGGGACTGCAACTGATGAATTGTTGTGCGAAGTGGCCAGCCGCCTGCAGCTGAGTTCTGAAGCGGTTCGTGTGTCGCTCCACCGTTTGCGAAAACGATATCGTCATCTGCTGCGAGATGAAATTGGTCAGACGACAGAGTCGGCCGATGATGTGGACGATGAGATTCGGCATCTGTTTCGCGTGCTGAGTCGTTGATGTTTACTTCAGCCCCCGTTGATTTCCAAATCAACCTGAGCACCAGAAATTGAGTCCCGTTGTGAGCGATTGTGATATGCCCGGTTTGACTGTTCCCCATGCGGAAGCCTCAGTGGACTGCGATCCCGCGTCCGCCCCGACCAATCCCGCGCGACAACGTTACTACGGATTGGGAGTGCTGATCTTTGTCTTGTCACTCGCGTCGTTCATTCAGGCGGCATCCCAACGCAGCGACCTGAACGCTTCTCCTGTCAACGGCGGAGATGAAGACGACTACGAGCGTCTCGGATATAACCTCGCGGCGAGATTGGGGTTTGGCTATTGTCCATCGGATGCACCGATTCTCGCAGGCCAGAGCGAACCTTCCAGCGGAGCGAACTGTGAGGCTGGCTGTGAAAGCTCGGAGTTTACTCCAACCGCCTATCGCCCACCGGGATTTCCGTTTTTGATCGCTGCCGTGTACTCCTTCAGCCCTTTGAATTACTTTGTGATCCGGCTGATCAATTGCATTTTCTGCGCGCTGGCCGTCTCGGTTGTCAGTGCGACGTTTGCCAGACATGTGTCGGTGATATCCGGGGTTGCGGTCGGAACCTTATGCAGCCTTGATCCGCGATTCCGTGAATTCGCCGGAACCTTCCTGACCGAAAACATGGCCACGCTGACGTTTTGTCTTTTTGCCGTAACATGGACAGCGTTTCTTCGACGTCCGACGCTGACAGCCGCTTGCCTGAGTGGCTTTGCCTTTTCCGCTCTCGTCTTTACGCGATCCTTTTTCGTGGCCTGGTACCCGGTGATCTGGCTGATCGTTGCCTGGCGTTCAGTGACTGGCGTTACAAAAGGAGCAATGCCCTTTTCGCATCGTCTCCGTACGGCCATCTGTTTCTGCTGCGCGAGCGTGCTGCTGACCGGACCCTGGTGGATTCGCAATTGTCTGATTCTGGACGCGATGATGCCGACCGGCACTCAGGGAGGTATCGGAATAGCCGATGGATTCAGCGACAGTGCCTATGAAAATTATGGAAGCTGGACA
>JANPHT010000672.1:0-21190 GCA_031424595.1 Planctomycetota bacterium | reverse complement strand
ATTTTTCAGGGCGAGCCTCGGCACCACGCTCCAAAAAAAGAACTCGCTTCGACATGGCGATTCTGCACGACCCGGATGAAAAACAAAACTCACCGTCAAATGAAGTCGCTCTGAAGCGATTTATCAAAGCCGCCAGGGAGCAGGACGTCTATGCCGAACTGATCACGAAAGATGATTACGGACGACTGCTGGAGTTTGATTCACTGTTCATTCGGGAAACGACTTTCGTCAATCATCACACCTATCGGTTTGCTCGCAGAGCCGCTAAAGAAGGTATGGTGGTCATCGACGATCCCGTTTCAATTCTTCGCTGTACCAACAAAGTGTATCTCGCAGAGATGCTGGCTCGGCACAAGATCGACATCCCGAAGTCCATCGTCGTTCACCGGGACAACATTCATCGTATCGTCGAAGAACTGGGGTTTCCCTGCGTTCTGAAGAAACCGGACAGCGCGTTTTCAATGGGAGTTGTGAAGATCGCGTCGGAAGAGGAATTGCGAGCGAAGATCGCTGACTTCACTGGTGATTCGGAATTGCTGATCGCGCAGGAGTTTCTGCCAACGACGTTCGACTGGCGAATCGGAATTCTCGACCAGAAACCGTTGTACGCATGCCGCTATTTCATGGCTCCCGGGCATTGGCAAATCGTCAAACAGGAGCGAGATGGACGCGGTCGTTATGGGAAGACGGAAACACTTCCCGTAGAATTGGCACCTCGAAAAGCCGTCAAACTGGCACTCAAGGCCGCCAATCTCATTGGTGATGGCTTGTATGGAGTGGACGTCAAGGAATCCAATGGCCACTTTTATGTCATCGAAGTCAACGACAATCCAAACGTCGATGCCGACAGCGAGGACGCTATCCTGAAGGAAGATCTCTACAATCGAATCATGGAAGTCTTTGTGCGGCGTATGGAACAAAAAAGAGCGAGACTGGACGACTGAAAACACCGCCTCTCCAGAATCTCAGGCAAATGGCCACGCGTCAGAACGCCGTGCAAAATGCATTTTCGATCAGTAGTCTGTCAGGCAACTTTCTACTCAGTACGAGCCGCGTTGAAGCAAGTTAATCAGGGACATCGCAATCGTGACAGAGACCGCAAAAAAGAAACTTGGACTGTTTGAAGCTTATGGCGTTGAACTGGAATACATGATTGTCGCCAAAGACAGTCTGGATGTTCTGCCGATTTGCGACCGCTTGATCGAAGCAGAATGTGGAAGGATCGAATCGGAAATCGATCGAGGAACGATCTCCTGGTCGAATGAACTGGTGTTGCATGTTGTTGAGCTGAAAACCACGTCTCCTGAACCTCACTTGATGGGACTGGCTTGTGAGTTTCAGGCTCAGATTCGTCAGATCAACAAGCGGCTTCGGGATCTGGGCGGCATGTTGATGCCTTCCGCCATGCATCCGTGGATGGACCCGTTTCGTGAAATGCGACTGTGGCCTCATGATTACAGCGCAGTCTACGAAGCCTTCAATCGCATTTTCGATTGTCGAGGTCATGGATGGGCCAACTTGCAGAGCGTGCATCTCAACCTGCCGTTCGCAAACGATGACGAGTTTGGCCGACTCCACGCCGCAGTTCGCCTGATTCTGCCGCTGCTTCCTGCAATTGCAGCCGCCTCACCAGTTGTCGAGGGACGACTCACGGGCCGAATGGACAATCGACTGAATGTCTACCGGACGAATTCGCGTAAGATTCCAATGGTGGCCGGAAAGGTCATTCCGGAACGGGCATTTTCGGAGGCCCAGTACAAAGAACAGATTTTTGAACCCCTGTTTCGAGATATCGCTCCGCATGATCCCGAGGGCGTTCTGCGGGATGAGTTCCTGAACGCTCGTGGTGCAATCGCAAGATTTGGACGAGGCTCCATTGAGATTCGCGTGATCGACATTCAGGAATGTCCGGCGGCGGATCTCGGCGTGCTGCAGGTGACCGCCGCAGTACTGAAAGCAATGACCGAACAAAAGTGGTCTTCGCTGGAAGACCAGCAAGCTGTCGAAATTGAACCCCTCCACAATATCCTGCTGGCAGCCATCGACAAAGCCGACCAGGCGATGATCACTGATTCATCCCTGTTGAAGCTGTTTGGGTATACTCAGTCACCTTCATGTACGCTGAAAGATTTGTGGTGGCATTTGTACGAAGCTGCAAACCCCATGATGGAAGCGGAAACGCGAAGGGCATTTGAGAATATTCTGGAGTATGGACCGCTGGCGCGACGTATTCACCAACGACTGGCCAAAGACTCTTCGATGTTGCAGATCACTGATATCGGTTGTCAGTTATGCGAATGCCTGACGATCGGGCAACAGTTTGCAGTCAGACGGCGATAGGCTGACAAAGGCCCATTGGCTGCCGTTTGTCCATTGCTCTGCCCATTAACGCTTCTTTCCCTTTGTTTTTCGCAGAAAGCCGACTCCCCGGATGTTTCTCAATGGCAAGTCAATTCCTGCTAAATTGTGGCAATTTCGGGGCTTTGCGTAAATATTTCCGGCAACACCTCCACGGGCCGTCCCTACTCGTCGTCACCGCTAAACTGCTTCCATCACGGCAGGACGTTCTGTTCTGCCAAATCTTGGTTTCACGGAGGCGAGTTGATGATTCGTTTTTTGTTTTCGGCCGTTTTGTTGGTGTGTGTCTCAAGCGAAGTTGCTGAAGCACGCGGAAGAAACCGCGTCATGCGTCACTACAATTATCCGACGCAATCACACTACCAGACGCATTCACACTATCAGATGGGTTACTCCAGCGGAACGGTTCAATCGATGCCGGTCGGCAGCAGCCAGCAGAGTTCACCGCCATCGATTCAGACGGTCAGCTTTCAGAGTTCGAACGGAATGACGGTGAGTCACGGTGGCTCCATGCAGGCGTGGGCGGAAGATGAAGCCCGCATGATGGCCGAACGCGGAACTTGCGGACATATTCGTTCGGCTCCGCCAGGCTGCTTCGTCGGAGTCGGATGCGGGATGACTTGTATGGGTTCTGGCACTCTGGTTGCCGAAGCCAACTACCAGGGCAAAATGGTTCGAGTCTGGCAACGATAATCACAAGCCAATTTTGAACCGGTATTCAACAGGATTCAGCAGGACCGCGGTGAACACCTCGGTCCTGTTTTCGTTGGTTGCCGCAAAAAACCTGTCGATGGAATCCATTGATGGCAAGACTACGAATCGGCACTACGGCGATTCAACTGCGCCGATTCAACTGCGCCGATTCAACTGCGGCCACTCAATCGTAGCGAAGGACATTCACGACAGCCTGCGCTGGAAAACCTTCACTGTCGGCAGGCACGATTATGAATCCGTCCGCCAGAGTTGTCGAAGTGAGCACTGATGCTCCGCTGATTGCCAGCGGCTCGGCCTGATCACCGCAGAGAGTCACACGCGCATAGTCCACTCGACCGACTGTGGACACAAGCTTGCGCGCCAGCGTTGCCGGTTGACTTCGATAGGGCCATTCCTTGCTTCTTCCACCCAGCGCACGAATCGCTCGTCCCGCGAAGAAGTCGTACGCACAGAGGCACGAAACCGGATTACCAGGCAGCAGAAACACCAGTCGATTATCGATTAGTCCCATGCCGGCAGGGCTGCTGGGACGCATGGCGATTCCGTGAATGGCCAGAGTTCCGAGTTCCGCGATCAGTTGCGGCGCGTGGTCCTCAAGTCCGACGCTTGATCCACCAGAGATCAACACTATATCAGCCGGTTCCGCCAGAGCAGCGGACAACGTGTCTCGGCTGTCTTTGATGATTCCGCTCATGATTGGCACGCCGCCGTCACGCATCACGAGCGAGTGCAGCATCGGCCCATTGGCATCGGCAATTTGAAATCCCTGCGGACTTGTGCCCGATGGCAGAAGTTCGTTGCCCGTAATCAGGATTCGCACGCGAGGCTTTTGAATAACTGACAATGACCCGGTTCCGATTGATGAAAGGACGCCCACATCCTGCGGCCGCAGGAGTCTGCCGGCTTTCAGGATCGTGCTGCCCGTGGTCACGTCTTCTCCCACAGCCCCCACGTGTTTTCCAGCAGTCACTTCCCCCATCACAAGCAGTGTTTCCTGCTGTACCTCGGTTTGTTCGACCGGCAGGACAGCGTCGGCTCCGTCCGGCATTGGAGCGCCCGTCATGATACGAAGTGCCTGACCCCTGATCAGCGTACCGAGGAAAGGAACTCCTGGAAACGCGGTTCCCACAATCTTCAGAGGTAAAGCGTTATAAGATGTGGCGCCATAAGTCTCTTCCGATTTCAGCGCGAAGCCATCCATCATCGATCGACGAAATCCAGGGACCTGACAGTCGCTGATGGCATCCGTCGCGAGAACTCGCCCCCAGGCATCCCACAACGACACAACATCGACGGGCCTCTGCTGAAACGCAGGAAGGACCGAATCGATCCACGCGATGGCGTCTTCAACTCGCGTGCGACTCCTGAAGCCCGTCATTCGCACGTCAGTGTTTGGCGACTGCAACCGAGCAGGATCCATGGGCGTCTTTCGCGTCTGAACAAAGGAGTATTATCAATCCATCCAACCTGGCGACCACACGACAGACTTATGGCTTTTGGTTATGGCTCCGGTGCAATTCGGGAATAGAGTAATCCCAGAATACCAAGTCCATAGAACGAGTACTCGACATCAGCCTGTTGGTCCCAGCTGGCTCCGCGAAACCCACCCGTCGGCACTTCAAGTGAAGTACTCAACCAATGGAGGATTCTGTCCGGCGGAATCAGATCTCGACAACGCAGATCCTGAGCGGTGAGCAATCCCGTGAATGTTGAAAGTCCATCGGCGAACGGAATGCGCGTATTCGCCTGGAAGCCACCTTCGGCACTCACGACGTCCGTGAGAAATCCGACCACGTCGTCGGAAATGTCGTCGTCCATTCCTCCCAGTTGATTGAGCAGTGCGACGGCGGCTGCCGTAGGATTGGTCCCGCTGCGCTTCATCGGAGCGATCTCAACAAAGCCTCCATCGTTCCTCTGCCGATCAAACAGGAATTGGATCAAGGCGTTTCGCCGCGGCATCCTGCGACCCAGCAGTTCATAAGTCAAAGCCACAAGAAATGACTGATACGTACTCCCCAGTGCTCCTTCCGGGGACTTCGCATAACCGCCATCGGCCGTCCGATGCTTTTCAATGACAGACGCGATCCTGTCCGCGAAATCCGCAGGACTGTTCTGCAACAGGTCGGAACCGCCTGACGCCTGCACCACCAGTGCGCTGTAAAGCCAGCTGAGGAGGTCAATCACCCCCAAAGTTAATGGGTCGATCGAAGCCAGATACTTCGAGATTTTATCGCGACATCTATCCTCAAGGCCACCGCTGACAGCCAACGCGCGAACGGCAAATCCCGTGTAATAGAGATCGGCATCCCCTTCGCGACCCCGAAATCCACCTGTTTCCGTCTGCTGGGCGACCAGGAAATCCCGATGCCGCGCGAGACGGTCCGGGGCAATCTCGCGAAGGCCTCGAGAAACTCGATCAGCTAAACGGAAAAGGTACATCTTGTGATATGTGGGGGTGATTGGTGAAAAAACGGCGGTTCGCGATATCAATAATGTGCCGGACCAGGATGACTTTTGAATTACCCGTCCCCATTTCCGATTTACGAATCGCCAAGCTGTTCCGGTCGAAGTCCTGATGCTAAGCTGTTTCGCTTTCCCTCGGCCCGGATGGACGTGGATCGGGACGAGGCACTGTAACCAGGCATATTCCGGGTTTGCACTGTCGCGGGCAACGATTCCGCAGATCTGCAATCCCTGGTGCCGTTCTTGCTGAGACTGTCGATCCCTCATGGCCGGTTCTGTTTCCGCTTCGATTCATTCTCCCTCAAAAACTGCCGCGGCCGCTCAGGACGAACTAATTCTCGTCATGGACTTTGGTGGCCAGACGGCCCAACTTATCACTCGCCGTGTTCGCGATCAAAACGTTTTCTGCCAACTGGTTCGACATGATCTGACTGCCGACCGCATCAAAGCCCTGAATCCTAAGGGCTTGATTCTTTCCGGCGGCCCGGCCAGTGTTTACGGCGACGGGGCACCGCAGATTGACCCAAAGATCCTCGAATTGGATCTTCCCATTCTGGGTATCTGCTACGGAATGCAGATTACCTGCTACACCCTGGGTGGCCGGATCCTGCCAGCGCATTCCCGTGAATTCGGCCGAGCACCATGCTCGCAGAAAGAATCAAAAGCCGCTGGCAATGCTTTGTTCGATGGGATTCCCGAAACATTCACGGCCTGGATGAGCCATGGCGACCAGGTGGAGACTCTGGCTGGCGACTTCGAGCCGATTGCTTCGACGTCGACTTGCTCCAATGCGGCTGTTCGACATAAGTCTCGACCGATTTACGGATTGCAGTTTCACCCCGAAGTGACACATACGGAATTCGGAGGTCAACTGCTTGGCAATTTTGTCCGCAACATTTGTGGCTGTCAGGGTCACTGGCGAATCAGCTGTTTGATTGAACAACAAAAAGATCTGATTCGAAATCGCGTTGGCACAGATCGCGTTATCTGCGGCTTATCCGGAGGAGTGGATTCTTCTGTCGTGGCTGCTCTGATCTCCGAAGCAATCGGAGAGCAGTTATCCTGTATCTTCGTCGATAACGGCCTGCTGCGAAAAGACGAGCGTCGCCAGGTCGAAGAACAATTCTCGAGCCACTTCAAGACAGACCTGCACGTTGTCGACGCCTCGGCCCGATTCATGGGCGAATTGGCAGGCGTCTCGGATCCTCAGCGAAAGCGAAAGATCATCGGCAAGGTATTTATTGATGTCTTTCGGGATGAAGCCAAGTCGATTCCGAATGCAAAGTATCTGGCTCAGGGGACCCTGTATCCGGACGTGATTGAATCGGGTGCAAATCCAGACGGTCCGGCAGCAACCATTAAGTCACACCATAACGTCGGCGGTCTGCCCGCTGAATTGGGATTTGAGCTCATTGAACCGCTTCGAGACCTCTTCAAAGACGAGGTACGTCGAATGGGAATGGAGTTGGGTCTTCCCGAGGCCATGGTCTGGCGGCATCCGTTTCCCGGCCCCGGTCTTGCCGTGCGTTGTTTAGGCGACGTCACCGAGGAGAGACTTCGCATTATCAGGGAAGCTGATGCGATCCTGATTGAAGAATTGCATCTGGCAGGACTTTATCGCGAAATCCAACAGGCATTTGTTGTTCTGTTGCCCGTCCAGTCCGTCGGTGTGATGGGTGATGATCGCACTTACGAAAACGTTGCCGCCGTGCGTGCCATTCAGTCTGAAGATTTTATGACGGCTGACTGGTACCAGTTTCCTCATGAAGTACTGGCCCGGATTTCCACTCGAATTATTAATTCCGTTCGCGGAATTAATCGAGTGGTCTACGATATCAGTTCAAAGCCCCCTGCCACAATTGAGTGGGAATAGACGGAATTCATGCCCCATTTTACCTCCACATCGACAATTCTTACTTGTGCTCCGGATGCCCTGAGATCCTTTCTTGGACGTCCGGTCAATCTGCCTCAGATCAGTAATCCGGAACTGGAACTCGAAGTGCTCGCCGCGCCTCCGGAAGTGAAGACCGGGGAACGGATTGAGTTTCGCATTACAGCTTACGGATTCAAGCAAAGGGCAACACACGAATACATTGAAGTTTCCGAACTCGTGATTGTTGAGTCGCAGATTGAAGGACCTTTGCGAGCGTGGAGGCATGCCCAAAGAATCGAACTGGCCGGCTCAACCCACTGCCGACTGATCGATGAGGTCACTTTCGAACCACCCGGCGGGATGCTTGGATACCTTCTGACCGAAGCGAGAATTCGCGGATCGCTGGAGGAAGGAATGGACTTTCGATACTCAGTGCTGCAGGAACTCATCGAATCAGGGGCAATCGGTTGAAGAAATCAGAATCACCTCAGCCGCCCACTGTCGCCATCGCGCTGATGGTTGCATTTTTCCTCGCCGTAGCCTTTATCGCGCTGACTGCAGTTGTGATTCCCGGAATTCTGCTGATGGTCGTGGCGGGGTTCGGCCTGACGCTTCTATTCGTGGCCCAGTATTTTCTCTGGGCAAGATGGATGTTCCCCATCGTTACGCGGTGGGAGCAGGAAAAGGACAACGCCAACAAGCCTCGGACGCCCTCAGAGTAAATGACATCAATCGCGCATCCGGATTCCGTCAGACATGGGAATGCGCCGCGTCCGGAAACTCGCCGTTTTGCACTTCATCGAGATAACTGCGAATAGCAGACAAGGCTCCGTTTCGAAGGTCACCAAACTGCTTCAGGAACTTGGGTTTAAATCCCGGATTCAAGCCCAACATGTCCGGGCCGACTAACACCTGCCCGCTGCACCGTGAACCCGCGCCAATGCCGATCGTCGGGATACTCAGCGCTTCGGTGATTCGCCCGGCAATGTCTTCCGGCACCAGTTCCAGCACGATCGAAAAAGCGCCGGCATCTTCGGCCGATCGTGCGTCATCCAGAAGTTGCTGCTCGTCCCGTTGAATTTTCCCCATGCCGCCAAGTTGCCGAACGGCCTGAGGTCTCATGCCGATATGAGCCATCACGGGAATTTCCGCGCGGCCAATCCCACGAATCGTCTCTGACTGAATCGAGCCGCCTTCCAGCTTGATGGCATCGGCTCCGGTCTCCTTGATGATTCGTCCTGCGTTCTCAACGGCCTGTTGAGGGCTGACCTGGTAGGACATGAACGGCATGTCGACAATCACCAGCGCTCTTTGCACGGCACGGACCACCATTTCACCGTGATAAATCATCTGGTCCAATGTCACCGGAAGTGTCGTCGATCGACCCTGCACAACCATCGCAAGACTGTCGCCCACTAATATGCTGTCGACGCCCGCTTCATCCAGAATACCCGCCCACAAATGATCATAGGCTGTTAGCATGGTCAGTTTTTGTCCGCGCGCCGCCGTTTCGCGAAACGCAGGGACCGTCATTTTTCGAAGTGGCTTTTGCATAGAAGTTCATCACGTCGACGAAGAATCTTCCGTCGTCGGAGCGACGGACCACCGAGAGACACGTCGCTCCGCCGACGGGACCAAAAAATGGGACGAACGCCTACTTCAGATCCTTTACGATTGGATTCGTCAACGTTCCGATACCAGTAATCGTGATGCCCACCACATCGCCCTGCTCGAGCGAAAAACTGTCATCGGGGACAACACCAGTCCCTGTCATCAGAAATGCCCCATTGGGCATGCTGTTCTCTTTGAACAGCCAGCCAGCCAGTTCTTCCGGAGTTCGCTTCATCTGGCTCAGCTTTGTTGATCCGCTGAACACGGACTTGCCACCTCGGCGGATCTCGAGTTGAATATCTACAGAATCCTGATCCAACGGATTTTCTGCTAACAACACACAAGGGCCAAGTCCCGCGCACTGGTTATACATTTTGGCCTGCGGCAGATAGAGAGGATTTTCGCCTTCAATATCGCGGGCGGACATATCGTTGCCGATCGTGTAGCCGACAATCCTGCCGGACGGATTGATCACCAGCGTGAACTCAGGTTCCGGTACACTCCACTTGCTGTCGAAGCGTACTCGCAGCGGCTGACCGGGGCCGGAGACTCGATGAGGAGTCGCCTTGAAAAAGATTTCCGGGCGATCCGCCGTGTAAACCTTGTCGTAGTGTGAAGCAGCCGCTTCGGATTCTTCCATGCGAGCAATCTGGCTTCGCTTATACGTTACTCCCGCTGCCCAGACCTCCTGCTGATCAATGGGCGCCAGAAACGTCACTTCAGAAAGTGGAACGGGAGTTGTATCCGGCTTCAGTAAGAAACGCGCCAACCCGGCGGGGTCTGCGGAATTCAAGACATCCATCAGCGAATGGCACTGGTCGATCTGAGTCAGATCAAGAGGCTGTACCGTATCCGCATGAACAGCAGCCACTCGCAGAGAACCATCATTCAATCGAACGCGAGCAAGTTTCACAAATCTCTTCCTGTGGAATTTGAAGTGAAGTCAATAAAGAGGCCATGTCCGTGCAGTCTAGACAACCAGAACGCCGAAGTCTTGACCACAGAAGCATCGAATTGGCCGGTTTTTAATGCCGTCACGGGATTTCTACTTTACCTTGCCGTCCAGCCGCCATCGACGGTCACCAGGCTTCCGGTCATATAACTTGCTGCCGGGCTGCTGAGCAAAATCGCTGCGCCCTGAATCTCGTTCAGAGTCCCCCAGCGTTCCATCGCCACAGCACCGATGATGTTCTTTTTGGCCTCTTCGGTATCTGCAATCGGCACATTCATCGGAGTTAAGAAAGGACCCGGGCATAAAGCATTACACGTGACGCCGGTCGATGCCAATTCCAGGCCAAGACCGCGAGTCATTGTTACGACAGCGCCTTTGCTGGAATTATAGGGGGTTCGGTTGGCCAGACCGACCACTCCCAGCGTGCTGGCAATGTTGACGATGCGACCATAATGCGCTCTTTTCATAGCTGGCAGGACGGCTTTGCAACACAGCCAGGTACCATCAAGATTGGTTTTCTGTACTTGTTGAAACTGTTCGTAAGTCAAATCTTCAATACTGCCTCGAATATTGATCCCTGCGCTGTTAACGAGAATATCAATGCGGCCAGTCTGAGCCATGACGGATTCCGCCATCCTCTCAACGCTTGCCGGATCAGTCACGTCAACTGACATCGGGATGCTGCGTGTTCCGTAGCCTGCCGTGATTTCTGCGGCAACGGCCTCTGCTTCAGCAAGTCCTCGACTGGCAATCACCGTAATAGCACCAGCGGAAGCCAGGCCAGCCGCTATCGCTGCCCCGAGCCCCTTTGAGCCGCCCGTGATGATGGCCACCTGACCGGTCATATCAAACTGACGAACGCCCGGCAGCGATTTCAAATCGACGATCGGTAAAGGCGATAAACTCATCAGTGGTACCTTTTCGAAAATGAGTGGAGTAAAGCCAGGGCAAGATCCATTTCACCGCCATTTTCCAGTGTTTGAAATCCGCCACGTTTGATGTTTTTTGATGTGGTGACCCCGATTATAGAAAATGCGAATGTATTTTCACGTGCAGACTCCATAACCTGACTTCAGTCAAGTTGAAAGACTGTTCTCGGGAGACTTCGATGTTCAGGGACTGGCTGCGATCGCTCACACAACAGCAAGACCGTAAACGCACTCGCCGATTGATTCCTCAGCCGTCGGCGGAAGTCCTGGAATTCCGCGAGATGCTTGCCGCCAATCTTTTCGTGGCCACCTCGGGTAACGACAGTTCGGGACGTGGTACCGCGATCGCGCCCTTCGCGACTCTGGGCAGAGCACTGTCGGCGGCTCGCACGGGCGACACCGTCATCCTGCGCGGAGGAACGTATGCAGGCGGTGTCGAAGTGGATGTTCCCAACATTACGATTCGATCCAGCGACAACGAATGGGCTGTGATCAGTTCTCCCACGAACAACGTGAACATCGATCAGGTCCTCCGCTTCAGTGAGAATGCTTCAGGCGGCAGGCTTCAGCGACTGGAGATTGTCGGGGGCTATTATTACGGCGTTAAGATTGACAGCGTCTGGGATGTGGCTCCCGCAGATCGATTGAGTGCTACTGACATCGTCATCGAGGACAGTCGCATCCACGACACCGGACGTGACGCAATCAAAATTACACCCGGTTGCGACGACGTGATCGTTCGCCGCAATGAAATCTTTCGCACCGGACGGCGTGATCCGAGTAACGCGGAGGGGATCGATAATGTCAACGGCGATCGGATGCTGGTGCAGGATAATTCCATCCACGATATCGCCACCAACGGTGTTTATGCCAAAGGAGGATCCATTGGCACATTGGTCGAACGCAACCTCATCAGGAATACGGGTGGCGCAGGAATTCTGCTGGGCTTCCGGGATACGGATGAGGAATGGTTCGATACCGCAGTAAACCCGGGCTACTACGAAAATATCAACGGCGTGATTCGTAACAATATCATCGTCAACACCACCTATGCGGGAATAGGACTGTACGCCGCGCGGAACCCCACGATTTCCGGTAACACGCTGATTGATGTCGCTCAGCAGGGGCAGGCCGGCTTTCAGATTGACAGTGGAGAAACCTACATCAACGATGATCCTCCACTTCTGGTGGCCAGCCGGGATGTGAAGTTTGCTAACAACATTGTGAAACTCTCCGCCACAACGACACGGCCTGCATTTGAAATTCGAACGGGCGGTCTGGCGGGAACATTGCAGACGGCCGCAAACCGCTATTTCCATTCAGGGACCTCCGCCGGTTTTCAGGATCGCCGCGTCGGCGCCGAATTTCTTGGACGTCTTGTTGAATGGCGATCACATGTCGCCGGTGAGACAGGGAGTTCGGAGGGCGACCCGCAACTGAATGCTGCTCTTCACTTGCGAGCCGGGAGCCCGTGCATTGACGCCGGAAGCAGCCTGTTCGCTTTGTCGCAGGACTATGACGGACTCGCACGAGTCGGGCTGACGGACATCGGAGCCGATGAGCTTCGAACCGGGGCGACACTGCAGATACCTCCGTCTTCCGGTACGATCGGAACGGGTACTCGTGCGGCAGGCAATCCGGAAGTGCGATTTTCACTCGACACGACTCTAGTTGAAGAAACGAGCTCCCTCGCTCGTGTCTCCATCTCGCTTGCCGCTGCATCGACACGCCTCGTGACCGTTGAGTACACGGCCAGCGGAGGCACTGCGACTTCAGGTGTCGACTTCGTCGCCAAAACGGGCACTGTCACGTTTCTGCCAGGCCAGACCGCGGCATCGATTGCCTTCAATATCATCAGTGATGTCCTTGATGAGACCTACGAAACCGTGCGCGTGACTCTGCAAAACCCGGTCAATGCTGTCCTGGGAAGTCCCGCACGTCATGCCTGTTTTATCCATGACAATGACGCGATGCCAACTGTACAATTCCGCACGTCCGGCACGAACCAGACTGAATCCGTGCCGAATGGTTCAGTCGCGGTGATACTCTCGGCCGTTTCCGGGCGGATGGTTTCTGTTCCGTATCGCGTTACCAGCGGAACAGCCACCGTCGGAGTGGACTACAGGCTGTCCAGCGGGACAATTGTGTTTCAGCCGGGCCAGACATCGCGTCTGATTCCATGGACGATTCTCGACGATCAGCGTGACGAGAACAACGAAACCATTGTGGTGTCGATCGCTTCTCCGGTGAACGCAGGTCTGGGAATTCAGAAAACGCATGGGGTTACAATCGTCGACAATGATTCGGCTCCTTCAGTCCGTTTCCGACTTGCTGCTTCATCAGTCAACGAATCCGCAGGCTTCGCCCTGGTGAACGTTGATCTGTGGACTCCTTCCGGAAAAACGGTTCGAGCCAACTACACTGTCGTAGCAGGAACTGCGTTGGGAGGGGGTGTTGACTTCAACGGCAGCTCGGGCACATTGATATTCGCTCCGGGAGAAACCACAAAGGCCGTTCGCATTGCGATTATCGACGATACTCGCCAGGAGTCGAACGAATCGTTTCGGATTCAGTTGTCGTCACTGATCAATGCGACGATCGGTTCATTGGCAACTCATACCGCAACGATCAATGCCAACGACGCGCCAGTAACACCGGTGATTGCTTTTCGACTTCCCGATGGACATGTTTATCGAATTGATTCCACCGACGGGGCAACGCCTTCCGATGTCACGGCAGAATTGAACAGTCTGTCTCCGGGGACCCGCGACGACAATCTGAATGTTTCTCCGGACGGACGCTGGCTGGCTCTGACGACGGACCGTTTTGGCATCGGCAGCGATTGGAGAGGTCTGGCTGTCGTCGCCGCTGATTTGTCATCGGGAAGTGCCGTTCGTGTCAACGGCGAGGTGATTCATCCGGAAGGTGCAGTCGCCGTTGCATCCGGCGGAAATCGAGTCATCTATTCAACCGGTGATGGGCCTCATGTACGCGATCTCTGGGCAGCGAGCAGAACCAATGGCGTCTGGACAACGCGACTGCTGACAGCAAACTCGCCCTATGCTTACAATTCTCAGCCTGCAATTTCTGCGGACGGAAGCCGTGTGCTGTTTGATGGTGGTGCCGCACCTTTTGATACCGGCAGTGACTCAATCTGTGAAGTGCAGATTGATGGTACCGGATTCAGGCAGATTGTGACGGACGCCATGCGGCCGGCCGGAACGAATGCTGCCGGTGGGATTCATCACGCGGATTATACGCTCGATGGAGGAATCGTGTTTGAAGCTCGGTGGACCGGAGACCAGGTCTGGCGTCTTGCTTCAGGATCCAGTCAGCCGGTTCTCATGTCACGAGCCAACAATGAAGTGGCACCTTGTGTCCTATCGGACGGTCGAATTGTCACACTGTGGCTCAATCGACCTGGCAACAGAAACGGATTCCATGAGCTGACTGTTCGAAGTTCCAGCGGCATCTATCTCTTTACACTGCTTCAGGGAATCGATGTGGAGGACATTGGAATCAGTTGCGGAGGTTAGACTGAAGAGCGGAGGGTGTCAGCCCTCCGAGAAATTCCAGCGCATCGCGATGTGAAACTTCATCGACCGCATCCTGACGTGGTGTCCACGATCACGCGACTGTTGGTCACGCTCGGACGGTGACGGAAGTGTCTTCTGGATTTCCAGGGGTGAATTCATCACCACGCTTCGGAGGTCAAAGTGCGGCATTCCTCACGCACGAAGATCGGGAAAGTCCTTGTTTCATTCCCAAAGTCAAATTCGGAACAACGCAGAATCGTCGCTTCGCTCACCCATCAGTCCAGGCACACAACAGATCAGAACAAGGTGTAAATAAAAGGAGCCGCGCCCGTGGAAGTCAGAAATATGGCCGCTCCGGCAAGCAACAGCACAAGAATTATCGGGGTAAGCCACCACTTCTTTTCTTCACGAATGAATAGCCAAAACTCCGCCAGCAAGCTCATTTGCTGCTCATCGGCCGCCTGTTCAAACTCACTGACTTTGGGGGGCGGTTCGGGATGATTTATGTCAGTCATAGCGGAATTCCAACAGGAACCTGACGTTTAGGATTGCTGGTAGTATTTTCGGACACTGGTCGGTGACGTTCGCGGACTCCAGAAACTGACGGCGTCTGTCGATGTATGTCGTTGAAGTGCGTCCCGGCCGATCATTCTAAACATCAATGCCATCGGAAGAAACAGTCCAAAATAGATGGTGAGCATGATCAGCTCGCCAACAATCAGCCCAAGGGGAAATGTCAGGAACACCAGCCCCACAAAGACAGGCTTCAGTAATCCAGGCGAAATCAGTCCCACAAGTCCCAGTGCAACACCGGCAATGCCCCCGACAATTAATGCGGACGATTGCCCACCCCACATCCAAACGGCTACTGGAATTGCAACCACACAAATCAGCCCAAACTGCATTAGCTGTCGATCGGCAGGCTGTGTGTTGATTTCAAAAATGGCCATATTGAGTTGTTCTCTTGTGGTATGGGACTGACAACAACCTCGACGACGGCATCACGAAATCACGTCCTTGATCACGGTGCCATGCACATCGGTCAGGCGATAATCGCGGCCCTGGAAACGATAAGTGAGCTGTTCGTGATTAAAACCAAGCAAGTGCATAATCGTGGCCTGCAAGTCATGCGGAGTCACTTTGTTTTCCACAACACCGAATCCCAGCTCATCCGTCTGTCCATAGTTGTAGCCGCCCTTTACGCCTCCGCCGGCCATCCACATCGTAAAACAATCCGGGAAGTGGTCTCTACCGAGCACTTTACTGCCGGCCGTTCGACCTTCGCGAAATGGAGTGCGCCCGAATTCACCGCCACAGATAATCAGAGTGTCTTCAAAGAGTCCTCGTTGTTTCAGGTCTTCTATCAAGGCGGCAATTGGCTTATCCGTTTTTGCCCACTTATTGGTAAGCCCTTCCGTAAGACCTTCGCCTGGTCCCGTGCCGTGGAAGTCCCAGCCCCAATCGAACAACTGGACAAAGCGGACACCCTGCTCCACCAGCCGTCGGGCCAGCAGGCAGTTATTCGCGAAACTGGATTCGCCGGGAACGGCACCGTATTTTTCCTGTGTCTCTTTCGTTTCTTTATTGATATCCATCACTTCGGGAACGGACGCCTGCATGCGATACGCGAGCTCATACTGGGCGATACGCGTCAACGTTTCGGGATGCCCCAGTTCGGCAGCCTGAATTTCGTTGAGTTGTTTGAGAGCATCCAATGAGCGGCGACGAACACTGCGATCCATGCCCGCCGGATCGGAGACGTAGAGCACGGGGTCGCCCTTTGAGCGACATTGAACGCCTTGAAAGACCGATGGCAGAAATCCACTTCCAAAAGAATTGGCTCCACCATTTGGCTGAACGCCACTACTGATCAGGACAACAAACCCGGGAAGGTCCTGATTCTCTGTGCCGAGTCCATAGGTTGCCCACGCACCCATTGATGGACGTCCGGAACGAGGCGACCCTGTGTACAACAACAACTCAGCAGGAGCGTGATTAAACTGATCGGTGTTCATCGAATGAATGAAACAGAGATCATCCGCCACGCGATGCAGATTTGGAACAGCATCCGAAAGCCACGTGCCGCCTTCACCATGCTGAGTAAAAGTGCGAGGCGTTCCAAGGAGCTTGGGTACTCCCGAGGTGAATGCGAAAGTTCGACCCTTCAAAAACTCATCCGGACAATTCTCCCCCGTCCTTTTGACGAGTTCCGGCTTATAATCGTAGATGTCCAGATTCGGGGGTGAGCCGGTCAGGTGCAGATAAATGACTCGCTTGGCTCTCGCGCCGAAATGCGGCTTGCGCATTTCGAGGGGACTTGTCTGGTTTATCGGTATGTCAGCCTGACCGACTCCGCCGGACAGTGAAGACAAGGCAATTGCGCCAAGACCTACGCCCGAGGAGGAAAGGAAATGGCGACGTGTTGAATTCTGAAGGCAGGAGAAATCGGGTGACATGGTGGGCTCACTTTAAGTCCGTCAACTCAGAACGCGGGAGATCATGGGCGGCCGTCTGATGCATCTCAGAATACCGCAGCGACGTGGATTCTAACATGATGATGTCTTCGGCTGAACTCGCAAGAAGATTTTCGTGGACTTCTCCGGGCGTCCTCGTCAGCCTCAAAAGCCCATCAGGAGCGTGTGCTTTGAAGCTGAACGAGATCCTGACTCCAACTGATACGAAGTCACGGTGACGGTTTCGTGCCAAGATCAATTCGCACCAGCCATTTTTCGCTGCGCAGATACAACTGGCCGCTGGACAAAACCGGAGCTGCCCAAGCCGGATAGTCGATCTCAGCCATCGAAAATCGGCCATGCTCCACGAACTTTTTCTTGTTCACTTCGACAATGGAAATCGTGCCTCTTTCTCCGAGGACAATGAATCGGTCACCCACTCGAATTTTCGAGCCTCGTCCAAAAAACGGATAGGGGATTACCTTTCCGGATTTGGCTTCGATGATGTTTCCTGTCGTCCGATCGCGGGCCAGTTCAGAGAGGTCCCCAGCAAAACCTGTGGACGTCCAAAGCACCTTTCCATCGCTGACCTGAAGACATCGCAACTCACCCTCGTTTTCGTGCCGCCCGCTGAAGCCATAGACACAACCATCGGCGTAAATGGGCGTTGACCAATGGCAATGCAGGTTTTTCCTGTCTCGCCAGACTTCCTTATATGAGTTTCCATCGGGATTCACTTTCAGTAAAGCGGAACCCACCTGATAAGCAGCCGACAGAAAGATGGAGTCCTCGATCACAACGGGGCGGGCCGCATTGACAGATTCATGGACCCGCGCGCGGAACCAATAGGAAAAGTTTTGCGAACCATCTTCCGGATTCAGCGAAACCAGTCCTTGCCGCATCAGACACAACAAATGCCGTTTGCCATGAATTTCCGCGATCACAGGCGACGAGTAACTAACCACCATCTCGTCGCCGGTCCATTTGTAGGTGTCGCCTTCGTCAGTCGTGGCCCCATCCCAGGTCTTTTTTCCGACCGATTGCCAAAGTATTTTCCCATCCGCTGCGTTGAAAGCCACAACCCCGGCATCGGGTTGTCCGCCGACCAGCACAATCAGTCGATTCCCGTCCAGAATGGGTGAGCAGCCGACACCAAAAAACCATTCCGGCAATGTGAATTCTTTGCGAAGGTCTTTTTCCCACACCACCTTCCCGTCTGCCATTGATACGCAAACAAGAACACCGTCCGCTCCGAGCGTGAAACAATGTTCAGTTGTCAGCACAGGAGAACAGCGAGGCCCATTGTTGTAGCCATAAGGATCCTGAAACGAGGAGGGATACGCATGCTGCCAGATCTCGACACCGTCCCTGGCGCTTCGACAAGAAACGATTTCCTGATCCTGCACCCGATGATGGACGACGATCTTATCTCCCAGCACTGAAGGAGCGCTGTAGCCTGTTCCAATGGACTGTTTCCAAATCGTAGGGGGAGCCGACCTGGTCCAATCGAGATTCAAACTTGTTTCGCTGGATTCCCCCGTGTGGGCCGGTCCAAGGAACCATGGCCAGTCCTCGGCCTCAAGGAACTCAGACGAGTTGACAGTCAGCAGTATGGAAGTCAATAGGATGCGAAAGGCTGACCGAATCACAACGCCGCTCCAAAACGCCAGGCAGGAAAATTATGGCGGAAAATTTGCAGACAATATGCAAGAAACGCGTCAGCACGAAAAATCTGTCGCATGACCAGTGTATCATTAGGTTTCGAGCAAATATTTGCCAGTGATTCCCCGAATTCCTGGCCACGCCGAAGATCATAGCCGGGTTTCGTGGCAAAGCCTTAAAATCACTCACCAGACAACTCAGGACCCAATTGCAATCATTTGGCTGTCGGAGTAGCCTTCGCGATGAAATGCTGCCGCCAGAACAATGGATTTTGCTTAGTTGGATGGGCACTGTGCTTCTCCAGCGCTTTTGCAGCAATTCTCCCCGGTGCGGCCCCAATACGTTTCGCTCGCAAAAGGCGAGTTGAGACCAATACCTGAAAGACGGATGACATGACTGGTCCCAGTGATGACCTACACAAGAAAAAGGCTGATGAAGCCGCTCGATATCTCGCTGAATCCTTCTTCGGGCTCAACATGAGTCCCGCTGATGTTGGGGGCGAGGTCCTGTTTGACGACTATGATGATGCCGCGAAGCCAGCCAAGTCACTGCTGAGCCACGTGACTCCGGAAGAATCCGGGGCTCATGACCGAGGCCCGATGGCTCAGGATCTGCGGGTCGCTGATCCACGCCTGCTTGACGATGATCTGGATGATCTGATCGTGTTCTCGGACGATGATGACGACGACGACGACGAAGTGGACGACGTCGTTAGTGAAGCCGACGAAGAGGATGACGAAAACTTCGATTTCGGCGACGAAGACGATGAAGACGACGATGACGATGACCTGGATGAAGAAGAGGACGAGGAGGAAGAAGAGGAAGACGATTTCGACGAGGACGATGAGGAGGAGGAAGATGACGAGGAGGAAGAAGCGGACGACTTCGGGGCAGAAATCGATGGACCTCCCGCTCGCCGTAAAGCGATAACCGCCAAGGAAACACGAACGGAACTTCCCCGCCCTGGCAGTGACCTTGCCAAATCCGGTCGCACTCCAGCCCGTCATTCGGAACCAGGACCTTCCCAGACTCGCAGCGAAACGCCTCGAGGACCTGCTGTTCAGGAGAGCCGGGAAACCGCTCGGCCTGAACCTCGTCGCGAGAGGGAAGACAGCCGGCCGCCGCGTCGACCAGACAGCAGTGGAACCGCTCGAGCTGATGGGCGTCGCGATAATCGCAGCGAATCACCGCCTGAGCGAGCTCCCCGCGCAGAGCGTCCGGAACGAAAAGTAGCGCCATCAACAACAGCTCCCGGTGGTGGAGGTGATGATAATTATTGGCAAGAGCTTGATGAGTGGGTCTGGGACGAAAAAACGACGCCAAAAAAACAGGCCGCTGCCCTCCAGAAAATTGTCGATGAAGATGACGAGGACGATGACGAGGAATTCGACGAAGACGATGTTGTCACAGCCAGTCCTGGAGCGAGCACTGACGCCGAAGCGGATGCTGACGATGATGCCGATGGCCAGCCAAAAAGGAAGCGTCGCGGACGTCGGCGCGGTGGTCGTGGACGCGGACGCCGTCGTCGTGACGATGCGACAGAAACTGCGGAATCGGGTGATTCTTCCCCGGCTGATGAGTCCAGTGACCTGGATGATGACTTAAGTGAAATCCTGTTTGACGAAGATCAGGAAGACATTGTCAGCATCTCTGCTGCCAGCGTCCAGGCACAACGACGAGTCCGCGAAGAGCCACCTTCTCCTCCTGCACGGAAGCCAGCTCCGCCGGTTGCCGACGAAGAAGACGCTGATGTTGAAGCCAGTGACGACTCTGATGAGAGTTCAACCAGCCGAGGTCGTGGACGGCGCGGTCGAGGTCGCGGACGTGGACGCGGCGGCAATGGACCTCGTGAAGAGGCACCGCGTTCGGAACGTCCGGCCCCTGCCGCGCGACGACCCCCAATCGACGAAGATCCTGACGATGAACTCCTGGACGTCGATGCCGATTTAACTGACTTTGGTGACGATGCGGATGTCGTGGCTGCTCCCCGCAGTGACCGAGACGCTCCTCCGCGCGGCCGCGGTCGCGGCGAGGATCGAGGCGGACGTCAGGAAGAAAGGCCGGCTCGCAATCGTGCTCCTCGCGACGCCCAACGGCCACGCGACGCCCAACCGCCTCGCGACGCCCAACCGCCACGCGACGCCCAACCGCCACGCGAAGCCCAACCGCCACGTGACGCTCGACCGCCACGCGAAGCCCGACCGCCACGCGAAGAACGCAGTGAACGGGCTCCACGGGAAGAGTCTGCTTCCGATCGTCCAGCACGTCGCCCAGCGCCACGGGATCGCAACCCTTCTGACGAAAGCGGTGAAGGTGCCGATCGTCGTGATTCCCGAACTCCAAGAGTAGCGCCGGAGTTCAAAGATATCCCGACGTGGGAAGAAGCGATCGGTTGTCTGTCCCTGCGAACTCCGACGGAAGATCATGCTCGCCGAACCGAAAATCGCGGCCGAGGTCCTCGTGATGGCGGACGTCCACGTCGTCGATAGATTCCGTTTTCCTGAAGATCACGGCCGGTGACGTTCCGTACCCTTCCGCAACACCCCGCAAGGTCAGTCTTTCGGGGTGTTTTTTAATCGGTGATTGAAAAACCACCTGATTGGCGGTTTTTTTGCTGGGGCTTCAGGCAGGAGGTCCCG
>JANPHT010000671.1:0-4205 GCA_031424595.1 Planctomycetota bacterium | reverse complement strand
AAAAAGTGTTCGACCACCCTGTGGTTAATCTTTCGGCAGAACGCATCCAAGCTCTCCATCCTGCGATCCCGGCAAGATGAAAGGCTTACGAGATCAGACGAACGAACGGCGTCACGGCGGGTATTACGATCTGAGACGTATAAGGTGATCGAAGAAAGCCCGTCCTTCAAAGCACTTTCTCAATGTCCTTCTCTCACCGATCCCTCCCCGCGAAACGCCATCCCTCCAGATTGACGAACGGAACTGTTTTGCGTGGTTCGCGCGGTGGATTCGGAGCCGATCCTGGTACTGGCGGCAGTAATCTGACACCTCCGTAGTTCCCAACCGCACAAGCGTTGTACAACGCATCAAACCAGTGATTGTTCTTTCTAACTCGTTCCCATTTGGTGACGACGCCTTTGCCCGCCACGTATTCCTCGGTCTTGGTTTCTGCGGTGAGATGCTTGGCAAATGACAGATGTTCGGAAGGCGGGGCCGCAAACAGCGTCATCGCACCCGGTTGCCCCATCGGAGTGACCAGTCGCTGATGGACCCACGATTTCCAGTGGTCGGCATCAACCTCTGCCAGAAACTGATGCGGTGAGGCCAGCAAATTCATATGAAAACCTTCGCCAATGTAGAAGACCACGGATCCAGTGCTCGTGGGTCGGTTGTACCATTGGGTTCGCTGCTGGGCAGCTCCTCGTCCCACTGCTGGAAGAATATTGCGTCCCGGATGTTCCCGCACAAAACTGTAAACGACGTCCGTCATGTATCCGACATCGATCCACATCAACTCGAGCGGCAGTTTTTTCCCCGGTGAATCGTGGACCGGATAACCGCCCTTCATCTGTTCATGAAACTCCCGTAGCGCCAGCAGAATGGCTTTCTCCACGCCAAGGTCCGTGCTGGCAATTTCCAGACGTCCGTAGTCCACGATGTGACCGGTCGCTCCTTCGCTCCACGCCACGATGACCCAATGAGCCAGATACTTGCCGAGGTCGATTCCACAGGTCAACAGAGTTGCACCCGGTGGAACGATTCCTTTGGGATATGCCTGGATGCGATGTGTCAGGTCATACAGCGGCAGACTGGTTTCCAGCGTCCGCGATGAAGGGACCGGAATACACCACACAAACTGACGCATCTCCTTTTCAGAATTGTCCTCATCCACCGATCGGCTGGCACGCCATTCGTCCGCCGCCAGTTCTGCTGCTGTCAGAAACAGGTTATTCACCGCTGACCAGCGGAACCCCAGCGTATCGGTCTCTGGTGCAGTTCCCATGAGAAGACCCGACTCATCCAGCGTCTGACCGTGATGGAGCAGCACCGCCTCGGCATTGGCTCGCTGGCGGTCCTGTTCACTCCAGTCTGCGTGACATTCCGCACAGGCGAATCGCCCCTGATTGCGAGCCTGAAGCTGCGAGACCGCTTCCTGCCAATGTTTGAGGTGCTCGCGTTCCAATGCCACTCCGCGATGGCAATACGGGCACGGAAGTACAATGCGACTGCGAGTTCCGTTCTGATATTCCTGCCACGTACGTCCCTGTTCCGTGCTCAGCGTACATTCCATGTAGATGCGTTTGCGTGAGCCATAAGCTCTCGTGCGTGCTTCGAGCTGAGTGATCTTGTCACTCTCTCGACTGGAGGTTCCGGCCGAATCCATGCCGTCAGTTTCTGTGATCACAATCACTCGCGAACTGAAACCCGCCCGGCTTTTGTCACCGCCGCCTCCCGACATGAATTTCAGCGTCGCTCCATTCAGAAATCGGATGGCCTCCACTCGACCACCGCGGCTGCCACTGCCTGTAGTCGGCATAAGGTTGCGATATCGGGACTGCTCGATAACGGGCAGAATGTCTTCACGCCATTTGTCACCGGCCATGTCCATGTCGGGAAGTCCACAGATCACAGTCTCTCCCACTTCAAATAAGTGATACAGCAGAGGGATGACAAAGCACGACAATGACTTCCCGGACTGCGTGGGTCCTGTTCCCACATACCGGGACCAATTCCCTGAGTCGATCGCATCAAACCACAAGCCTGAATAGGGCTGCCGATGACATCGGAATCGTCGGCCTTCGAAGGGACCATCGGGGATGATGACTTCTTCTTCGGCAAACCGGCGCATGGTGCGGCGCTGATGGGCACGCGACTGGCGTGTCATCCACGTCAGTTCATCACGCGCATTCAGGGTCGTCTGCGTTACCATCGCTCTCGATTCCGTCAAAGTCGCTCCGGACCATTTCTCGCTCGGCTTCCGCCAGGGCTTCGTTGAGGATCTCCAGTGCCTCGGGACCGAACTGACGCTGCAGCGTGTCACCGGCCGTTCTGAGCACCGCAGAAATGCGACCCATGCCTTCGCGAACGGTCTGACGATTCACCAGCACGCGTTCTCGTTCGAGGCGATCCAGTCGTGCCAGCGCTGCACGTTCTTCGCGATAACGCTCCAGGGCTGGAGTGGATTCCCCTGCCATCAGGGCGTCATCAGGTTCGGCGAGTTTCTGCGCATTGCGTCTGAAGAAGTCATGCAGGGCTCGCACCACATTCGGTAGGTTGATGGTCCGTTCGGAAAACGGAATGCCATAACGCTCGGCCTGTTCCTGGAGCACCTTCGTCTGGCGACCTGACATTTCCCGCCAGTGCTTCTGCGGAATCGAGCGGTAGTATTGCCAGCGAAGTGTTTCTTCCTTGTCCTTCTCGAACCGCCGCAGAGAAGCCTGCTCGGTACGCGACGGTGTTTCTCCAGCCATGACCTTGCGGTAAGCACGAGCAGCAGATTCCCGCTCGAGCTTTTCCGAAACGCTGAGGGTGGCGGCTGGAGCAGCAGCAGCTTTTTGATTACGGGATCGGGCCATGGTGTGATTTGTTCCTTACTCAGAAGATTCGACATCGTGCGTGTAAAAGTCCCGGGGCTTAGGTCACCGAGGGTATCTGCGGAGTCTAGGGAGGAACCATTAAACCCGGCGGGGTATTGACCGTCAGTGCGCCACCGTCTGACTGAATCGCTCGGCCGACTTCCCCGTGACCACGTGGTGTTGGATATGTTCTCATCGCATGTTCTCCTCACGAGTCTTCATGGGAATGGGAGAGTCACCGGTTCGCTCATGCACTGCGGGAACGCCTGTAAATCGCTGGAACCTGTCAACGATGACATCACAGTAGAGCGTGTCCAGTTCCATCAGGAATGCACGGCGACCACATCTCTCTGCACCGATTAACGTGCTGCCACTCCCTCCGAAGAGATCCAGCACGTTCTCACCAGCGACGGATGAGTACTGCATGGCGCGCACCGCAAGCTCGGCAGGTTTGCCCGTCAAATGTTCGAGTTGCTGTGGAGGAATCTTTTTGACGTGCCACAAATCTGTGGCGTTGTCCGGCCCGTAATATTTGTGAGCAGCGCCTTCCTTCCATCCATAGAAACATGATTCATGCGCGCCCATGTAATCCTTGCGAGTCAGGACAGGATGCTGTTTGTCCCAGATGATCAGTTGGGCATACTTGAGCCCGTAGAGGCGCATGAACTGCGGATACGTTTCGTGGTTTCCTTTCGCGCCGCCGCTGCCGGGGTAGCCGCCGCCCCAGATGTAGAAAGCTCGACCGGGCAACAGCACACGGCTGATATTGGAAAACCACGCATCCACGAGCCGATCAAACACTTCATCTGAAACAAAATCGTTGGCGAGTGGCCGGTCTTTGGCACGGAGCGTGTCTGTCGTCTTGCGCTTCTGTCCATGGCTCTTGAGTCCATTCGTTCCCGCTGCATGTGCATTATTGCTGCGCGGCTCCACTTTCACGTTGTACGGCGGATCTGTATTCACCAGATGAATCGGCTGGCCATCCAGCAGACGATCAAGATCCTGTGGACTGGAACTATCGCCACACAGCAGTCGGTGGTCACCGAGAATCCACACGTCACCTGGCTGAGTGATGGCTTCGTCAGGAGGTGCAGGAATGTCGTCAGCATCGGTCAATCCATCCTGCACGCCGGGGGCGAGCAATTGACTCAGTTCCTCCGCACTGAACCCAAGCAGTCCCAAATCAAATCCGGAACTCTCCAGACCCAAAAGTTCCAGCGGGAGCAATTCGAAATCCCACTCTGCGAGCTCACCCGATTTGTTGTCGGCGATGCGATACGCCTTCACCTGCGTCGGCGTGAGTTCGATAGCGACGTGGACAGGGACGCGCTCGAGGCCCAGTTTGTGGGCGGCCTTGAAGCGCGTGTG
>JANPHT010000670.1:0-5347 GCA_031424595.1 Planctomycetota bacterium | reverse complement strand
TTCGGCGGGAAGTCATGTCAGGGAAAATCCCCTGCGAATGAAAGAGCGCTGATGGGGCAGTGAGCCACATCCTGCGGAAGATTGTGGCTGACCTTTCCCGGCGAACTGCTACAATTCTGTCCGGAAGGAACCGCCGATGCTGCTACGCTGCTTGAACAATTCCCTGATGATCCTGATCTGCAGTCAGGACGACGTCCCCGCCGCCGGGCAGAATATTCATTCGACGCCGATGCCTTTTGTGATCGTCCCGATTCTTCCGGAAACCATTGAGCGGACTTACCAGCAACCTAATCATCAGCGGCGAGATCTTCCAGAAGCAGGCCAGCTTTTTATTCGCAGCATTGCCCTGATACTACTGCCGCAGAAGTTCGACGACGAAGACGGCTGGGGTGATGAGAAGCGAATTCAATCCGGATTGAACGTGGATTTTGACGATGGCCGAATCAAAACGAGTCGTCGCTGGAATAATGTGAATCACGGTTCCTGGCTTCAGGGCTCTGGTGAGCTTGCTGACCCCGAAAAAACGTTTAGCCTGCGGGCAACCCAGTTGCCTGATCCCGATGACAAAACGCAACGCTACGAGGTAAATCTTTCGGCGAAACTCAATGTCAGTGGTCGGCAACAGCAATGGAATTACGGCGTTATGCTCTGGAGTATTAGTGTCGATGCGACCGCTGACATCAGTATTCAGGCGACGTTCGATGTGAAGTCCGAGGTCGTCACCACAGACAAGGGTTCGCGGCTTCGTTTTGTCCCCAACGTGACTCAGGCGACGGCACACCTGAATAACTTCAAACTGCACCGCATCAGTCACGCGAAGGGAACGGCGGTGAAAGGAATTGGCGAACTGGTCGAAGAGTTGCTCCAACTGCGACTTAAGCGCGAGAACAAGGATTTCGCGGCGAGGATCAACAAAGCGATCCAGAAGAAGCCCGATCGACTGGAGATTCCGTTTGATATCGGCGGCTGGTTTGGGATCAGTCCGAAGAAAGCAGTTGAACCCGCAGAGCCCGCGACAGTTAAGCCTTGAGCCAGGCAATGCTCGTCCCGCTACCACATGGATTCATTGAATTCGTTCGCAGACGATCAAATTGCCTGAGTTGTTATGCGACATGTGTGGCAAAACGGAACGATTCTTACTTAACCTGAAGGTCAGATGAAGACGACCTGAAGACAACCTTAAGATCGGCTGAGTGATGTCAAAAATATTTTGAAATCGCCTGCTGATGTTATTGAGGCCTCTGCGTTTCACCATTTGATGACGCACTGTTGAAGAACAAACAACAGTTCACGTTGCTCAGCATGGGCTGAGCACTTCCAGCCCCGTGGCGTGCTGGAAGAACGCATCTAATGATGAATTCCTTGCGGGAGACTGCTCATGTCACTTCATTTACGAAAAGACACACGTCGCCGAATCGCAGCACTGACACGGTCAACGATATCGACAGCAACAGAGTACGCAGAACAACGAGTTCTGCTGTCGGCTGCTTCGATTGATGGCACTGGTAACAATGTTAAGAACTCGGAATGGGGCAGCACTGAAGAAGCCATGCTCCGACTTGCTGACGCCGAGTATGCGGACGCAATTTCTGCCGTTGGAGGCGAACATCGGCCGAGTGCTCGATTGATCAGCAATGTGGTCTCCGACAGCAACGGTGAAACGGTGATCAGCGATCGGCTGATGTCAGCTATGATCTACACGTGGGGGCAGTTCATCGATCATGATATGACACTGACGAAATCCGGCATAACAGAGAAGATGTCAATCCCGGTTCCCATTGGCGATCCATCATTTGATCCAATAAGCACCGGGACGAAAACGATTGACACGATGCGTTCGGCATTTGATGAATCGACTGGAACAAAGGCGTCAAATCCTCGTCAGCACGTCAATCTCATTACGGCGTTTCTTGATGGCTCCATGGTCTATGGGTCGGATGCCGTTACCGCCGCTTCGCTACGAACATTCTCCGGTGGAACGATGAAAACCAGCGAAGGTGATCTGCTTCCCGTCGGACCAGGAGGAATGTTCCAGGCTGGTGATATACGGGTGAACGAGAATCCCGGGCTGATTTCTCTGCAAACGTTGTTCGTTCGCGAACACAACTATCAGGCAAAAAAGATTGCCTCAGGTAATAAAAATCTCACCGATGAGCAGGTCTACCAAAAGGCTCGTTCGATAGTGGCGGCTGAAATTCAGGCGATTACTTACAACGAATGGCTTCCATCGATGCTTGGGCGCGAAGCGATCGATAAATACACCGGCTACGATGCAACGGTCAATCCCGGGATCAGTAATGAATTCGCCACGGCCGCATTCCGCTTCGGACACAGCCTTCTGGGCGACGAAGTTGAGTTCTTTGATAATAACGGGCTTCCAATTCGTGAAGGAGTCCCGTTGAGTCAGGCATTCTTCAATCCGGCCCTTGTCACTGACAACGGGATTGATTCGGTTTTGAAGTACCTGTCTGCAGATCCTTCGTCGGAAGTTGACACGGAAGTTGTCGATGGTGTCCGGAATTTTTTGTTCGGGCCTCCTGGTGCTGGCGGTTTGGACCTCGCCAGTCTGAATATTCAGAGAGGCCGGGACCATGGTCTGGCGGACTACAATTCCACGCGAGCAGCCATCGGCCTTAAAAAGATCACAAGCTTTGCCGAAATCACTTCCGACAAAGATCTACAGGCGAAGCTTGAGTCCCTTTATGGAACGGTTGACGATATTGATCTCTGGGTGGGTGGACTTGCTGAAGTTCACGTCAGGGGCAGTAGCGTTGGCGAAACATTCCAGACGATTATCGTTGAGCAATTTAAACGCTTAAGAGACGGTGACCGTTTCTGGTTTCAGAATCAATTCTCCGGCAAACAGCTGATGCAACTTCAGAGGACGTCGTTGTCGGATGTCATCGGGCGAAACACCGACCTGACCTCTGTCCAGCACAACGCGTTTATTTTCAAAGCGGGAATCGCCGGCGTCGTCACCTCAGACATAAATCGAGATCGAAGATCTGATCGTAATGAGCCGCCTCTGCCAAAAGTCCAGGTCCAATTAATCAGTGTTGAAGATGATTCGGTTGTCGCCACGACAACCACAAACCAGCGGGGTGAGTATCGCTTTGGAGTTGCTGATGGTCTGCGAACAGGTCACTACGAAGTGAGAGCCGGCAAGCCGGATGGCACAACAATGATTACCAGCGGAAAAGTTTCAGTCACGGGTGGCGATGATTTTGAACGAGTGAATCTGGCTGTGCCAGTGCCGCCCAAACCCGATGGACCTCAAACGCGGCCGCCAAAACAGAATTCGCCACCGCCAGCAAGATCGATCATGAACAATCAGGCCTCCACAAAACCCGGCATCGCGAGTTCGAAGGACCAGGTGAAAAACTCGGTGGCACTCACTGCGGCCGACACGAATCGGTCGATCAATTCGATGACAATTGCGGCGGCAAAGAAAGCAGAAAAAAAACTGTCGCCGACTATTTCAACGTCTTTGTTTGCTGCTTTGCAGTCGACGTCGGTGAACTCAATGCTAGCAGTGATCGATTCACTATTCGAAACGATGCCGCACGGATTACTCTAGAAACGAGATTTAACTCAGACAGAGCTTTGATTGAGAGAGAGTTCGGCAATCGGCATGGCGTCAGGTTTCCTACATGACAATGTTGTCATAGGAAACGGACGCATTCCCTTTGCCGAATTTTCATTTGATCGTCATCCCGCATAAAGTATTGCTGTGGAAATCGGAAATGACAGCCATCCGGCGAGCAGAAGTCTGACAGGATTCAGGCCAATCGGGCGACTGCAGCATTTGTCAGTGATGCAAACTCACGACACAATGACTCCGCCAGTTTCGGCGTGTCGGAAGATTACAGGCAAACGCAACAGATAAAACTACACATGACGTTTCCATGGCGATCGATTTTTTTTGTTCAGCTGATTTGTGTTTGCCACAGTTGTTTTGCTGAGGTGCCTGGGTCCGTCGTCGAAGCAGATCTGCCCAACATTGTTTTCATTTTTACGGACGATCAGGGATATGGCGATGTTGGTTGCTTTGGTGCCAGTGATGTCAAGACGCCTCACCTTGACCGACTGGCAGGAGAAGGTCGGCGGTTCACGAATTTTTACGTCGCTCAGGCGGTATGCACCGCGTCGCGAGCTGCGCTGCTGTCGGGGTGTTACCCTAATCGAATCAGCCTGTCAGGCGCGTTGAACCATACGAGCACTGTGGGTATACATCCCGACGAATTGTTGCTGCCCGAGATTCTTAAGCAACGAGGCTACGCGACGGGCCTAGTGGGGAAATGGCATCTTGGAACGGCGCCAGAGTTTAATCCGCTCAACAATGGCTTTGATGAATATTTTGGAATCCCTTATTCCAACGACAATACAAAATATCATCCTGTCCTGCATGCCTCAATGCCACCACTTCCACTCTTTGAAAAGCGGGAAATTCTTGAACTCGATCCTGATCAGTCTCAATTCACTCGTCGATTTACAGAACGCGCTGTTTCATTCATTGAAGCCAACAAAAGTCGACCGTTCTTCCTTTATGTGCCGCACGTCATGCCACACGTTCCGATTTTTCGGTCAAAGGAATTCGCCGGACGATCGAATCGGGGGATCTATGGCGACGTCATCGAGGAGCTTGATTGGTCCGTTGGAATTATTCTTGACACGCTGAAAACTCATCAACTTGACAAAAATACGCTTGTCATCTTTATGTCCGATAACGGACCGTTTTTGTCCTATGGCGATCATGCGGGATCAGCCGGCGGCCTTCGTGAAGGGAAACTGACGTCATTTGAAGGTGGTGTGCGAACTCCATGTCTGATGAGATGGCCAGCACGAATTCCGGCTTCAACCGAATGCCATGAACCTGTCTGCACGATCGATTTACTCCCGACGATCACCGGCCTGGTGGGTGGAGAATTGCCGACTCGAAAAATCGACGGACTTGATATTCGGCCGTTGCTATTCGGAGATCGTCTCGCAAAATCGCCACATGACGCGATTATGATTTACGCCGGTGAGGAATTGCAGGCAGTTCGCAGTGGTGAGTGGAAGCTGCATTTTGAACATGATTATCTGACCGTTGCGGGTTCGCCAGGACGCAACGGGAGGCCCTCAAACTTTGAAAACCTTATGCCCGCGGATATTACGCAATCGGGGATTCAAGGTATCGCAAGTCGGCACGGTTATCAGGTTGCTCATTTAGAGCTTTCACTCTTCAATATGAGGTCGGATCCAGGCGAGCGAATGAGCGTGGCTGACCAACACCCGGATGTTGTGTCCAGGCTGTCCAAACTCGCAGCCGGCATTCGCCGTGAAATTGGTGACGAGTTGACTTAGA
>JANPHT010000669.1:0-9824 GCA_031424595.1 Planctomycetota bacterium | reverse complement strand
CAATCCATAGCCCATCGGACTCTGATAACCCTCAGCATACACGGCGACCAGATCGCCCGGCCTGGCGTCTTCGATCCGCGAAAGTCGCTTGCGATACAAAATGGGATGCAGCATTCTGGTTTTGGCATGGACGATCGGAATTGGTTCCGAAGGATCTGGCCCAAGTTTTGTTCGTTGCCGAACCATCTGCGACGTCAGTTCTTTGGTGGCGAGGGGAGCCACATAGCCTGATTCTTCAACATCGTTTATCGGCGAATCGCTTTCGTACGATTCCGTCGCCTGATTGCGAGGGCCGCGTTGATGACGGTCTTTTTCGTTCCTGGAGAACGAGCCACGATTCGGCGAGCCCGGTGCAGACGAACTGTGCGACTGCGAGGTCTCTCCGGATTTTCCTCGGGACTTAGGATTTGTCGGGCGACGCTTCATTGAAGGCTCTGGACGAACTGACGGGGGCAGAAAGCCGGAATTCTACCGACGAATCGTTCGCCCCATGACCGCCATGGCGTTCGTTTTGTAAATTCCCGTGTCTTGAACTGATCTCCACCGAATTCCAGGGGCTGAAGAGAGCTCTATTTCGATAAGAATCTTTCTTTGCGAAAGGACATTCGTCGCAAAGCGAATTCTGTCGAGGCACTCACTCCATAACGCGCTGCTCCCCGCATGCGGATGCACTCCGGGCACGGCCAGCAGCGAAGTTCTCTTCGTCAAGGAGAACTCGGTGAAATCCGTAACGGCATTCATGCCTTTCCCACAGCGATTTCCTGCTGTTGAAGACCCATTGTCAAGCCTATAATCAAAGTCGTGGATGAGTTGACCGAAAGTTCGTTGCTCTGAATTCGAGTCTCAAATGCTGGCCTTTTCTCTTTCTCTGACCCGAGTCGTGCCTGTTCAGATTTCCCTGTTGTTGATTGCCTGCCTGGCAAGTTCGGCATTGGCTCAGGAGGCCTACCAGCCAAAAATCGCGGAAGCATCAGGTGACGCCGAACTGGCGTTGAAGGGATTCGTATTGCCCGAAGGAGTTTCTGGAAAACTCATCGCTGCCGAACCGATGCTGGCGAATCCTGTCTCGTTCACGATGACGAATGACGGTCGCCTCATTGTCTGTGAAACCTTTCGCCAGGAAGTCGGCGTGGAAGACAACCGCAATCATATGAACTGGCTGGCGAACGACCTTCAGCTCGAGTCTGTTGAAGAACGTGCAGCCATGTTTCGCAAGTATATGGGAACCGACGTTCAAAAATGGGCGACCGAACATGATCGATTGCGAATGCTTCAGGATTCTGACGGCGACGGAGTCTTTGATCGTGACACCTTGTTTGCAGATGGCTTCAACGACATTGTGGAGGGGACTGGAGCTGGTGTCATCGAGCACAACGGACGAATCTATTACACCTGCATCCCCAAGCTCTGGAGTTTTACTGACACCAACAATGATGGCGTTGCCGACGAATCCCACGCGCTACATCATGGATACGGCGTGCGAGTCGCCTTTCGTGGGCATGATATGCACGGACTGGTGATTGGTCCCGATGGGCGATTGTATTTCAGCATCGGCGATCGGGGCTTCAACGTGATCACTAAAGAGGGGACTCGTCTGAAACGCGTGGATACCGGCGCTGTCTTCCGCTGTGATATGGATGGGGCAAATCTGGAAGTCTTTGCCTATGGCCTGCGAAATCCACAGGAGCTGGCATTTGATGACCTCGGCAACTTGTTCACAGGCGACAACAATTCTGACAGCGGTGACCAGGCTCGCTGGGTTTATGTTGTCCAGGACGGTGATACCGGCTGGAGAATGTACTATCAGTATCTGGATGATCGCGGTCCCTGGAATCGCGAACGCATTTGGTATCCGTATCGTGCTGATGAAGAAACAACGGCTGTTCAGCCAGCTTCGACCTTGCCACCCATTGCCAATCTGGCGGATGGGCCGTCCGGTCTGACCTATTATCCGGGTGTCGGACTTCCCGATCGTTATGCGGGCCATTTTTTTCTGGCCGACTTTCGTGGCACCGCCGGCAACAGCGGAATTCGCAGTTTTACGGTCAACCCGAAGGGAGCCACGTTTGAGCTGGCGGATTCGCATCAGTTTCTCTGGTCAATTCTCGCCACAGATGTAACGTTCGCTCCGGATGGAAGCATGATTGTCAGTGACTGGGTCAACGGATGGAATGGCGAGGGAAAAGGCCGACTGTATCGATTTGCTCACGACAAGGAGATCGGCAACGTCGCGGCCGCCAAGTCAGCCGACTGGCTTGCGGGAGGCATTACAAAAGCCTCAGTTCCATCGCTGGTGGAGTTACTGAGCCATCCCGATCGCAGAGTTCGACAGGAAGCTCAATTCGAACTTGTTCGCAGGAATGCGATCGAAGAACTGATCACGGCCGCCCAATCCCCTGCCCATGAAGTGTCCGCTCGACACGGACTATGGGGTTGCTGGCAGCTCGGACTTGCATCGGCCGAACAAGCAACAACCGTGGCTGGGCTCCTGCGACACACAATCGGCGATGACGCGAATAGCTATTCAGACGAACTGCAGACTCAGGCGTTAAAAATTCTCAACGACCTGGTCGCCCGGCATGGCGTGACCGTTCTGCCACGAGATTTGCGAGCCGAACTTCTGGAATCCTGCCGCGAGCTGACCCACAGTGACAATCTAAGACTCGCCGGATTTGCCGCTGTCACGCTGGGGACAATTGGTACATCCGATGACAACTCCATCCTGTTGAAACTTCTCGATCGGAATAACAATAGTGATCCTGTTGTTCGACATCAGGCCACCATGGGATTGACGAAGCTTGCCGAACGTCAGCCTGGTCTTCTGGAATCCCTTTCCCAACATGCAGGAGCCCCCGGTCGACTCGGCGTTGCATTAGCGATGCGACGCGCGGGAAACCCGGCGATTGCTCAGTTTCTGACCGATCCGGATACCATGCTGATTGCAGAGGCCGCGCGAGCCATCAACGACGATGCCCTGGATTCCGCTCAACCAGCTCTGGCCGATCTTGTGAACACGCCCGGGATGGAGGACAGTGTTCTGCGCCGCAGCATGAATGCCTGCTACCGCCTTGGATCGGCCGACCGTGCTGACGCAGTGGCCCATATTGCTGCAGACTCGGACAGATCCCCCAGCATCCGCCTCGTCGCCGCACAATTGCTGGCAACATGGAACAAGCCACAGAACACCGACACCGTAACGGGCCGTTGGAGACCACTTGTCGCACGCGATGTTAAGGGACTACAACAGGCCGTGAGTGCTCATCTTCCCGGAATGCTGGCCGGGGCGCAGGAGTTGCGGATGAAAACGGTGGACATCGCAACCGAACTCGACATCTCAGATATTATACCAACGCTGGAAGGAATTCTGCACGATACGAATCTTGACGAAGACTTGCGAGTGACTTCATTCAGGGCTCTTGCCAGGCTCTCAAGGGACGTCGAAAAGGTTCTGCAGTCTGGCTTAGAAGATCCGTCGGAAGCGGTCCGTCTGGCGGCGATCGAGTTCTCCGCTTTACGCTCGCCTCAAAATGCCGTTCCGCAGCTTGCCGAGTTATTAGAAAGCAGCAGCGTGAATGCTCAGCAGACGGCGCTAAGGCTGCTGGGGCCCATTCGAACGGATAAGTCGCAGCAGGTTTTGCTGACAGCCTTTGATCAATTAAAAAGTCAACAGATTTTGAAAGGAGCGGTACTGGACTTGATCACGGCTGCGGAGTTGCGAGGCACTCCGGAACTGAAGGCTGCTGTGGATGCTTTTCGCAAACAGCAACAGGAAGCTGGAACAATTCTTGCCAGATGGAGTGAATGCCTCGAAGGAGGCAATGCCGAACAGGGACGCATCATCTTTTTTGGTCGCAGTGCCGCGTCCTGCCGCCGGTGTCATAAAGTGGGAGGCAGTGGCGGTGAAGTTGGTCCGGACCTTTCAAAGATCGGTAAAGAAAAGGATCGCCATTATCTTCTGGAGGCGATGGTCGATCCGAATGCAAAAGTGGCCAAAGGATTTGAGACGGTGATTCTTGTGACCGTTGAAGGTCGAATCCATTCCGGAATCCTCAAGGGCGAAGACGACAAGCTTGTTCAACTGATGAGTCCGACCGGTGCATTGGTTTCTGTCGCGAAAGACAACATCGATGAACGAGCGAACGGACAGTCAGGAATGCCTCAGGATCTTGTTAAAAATCTAACGCGTTCGGAGATTCGAGACCTCGTGGAATACATGACCACACTGCAGACCGAATCAGACGCCGCTCATGGAAAGCCTGCAAAATAAGTAACCGACAGATTGAAGACGCGTCGAAGTGAATGGACAGGCGGCCGATTTCACAATTTCCTGACATCCATTTACCTTTTTTCTTTTTTTTGGTTTGAGTTTATGGCTGTTTCAGTGGAACGAGACTTTAAAAGAGTCCAAAAAACTGGATGTCGCTGAAGAATTCATGAGTCTGGCGATCCCCTGTGACATGTCCGAATTTCTTTCTCTCAGTCGCCTTGAATGAAACGCCGCTCCCTGATCCTGATTGTGCTGATTGTCCTGCTGCCAGTTGCACTACTGACGTGGCTTGGCGCACGCATGGCGCGAGATGAACAGTCCTTCACGCAGCAGCGGTTTCGTAGTGTGATGCAGCAGCGACTGGAAGATGTTAACAGAGGTGTAGCGACAAAGTTTCAGGAGACCGAGCGCCGACTTCACCAAATCACCACAGTCGATGATTTCGATTTGGCAGGATTGAGGGAGATTGTTCGGTCCGAGCCTCAGGTGACTCAGATGTTTGTGCTTTCGCCTGACGGTACTCTTGTGTATCCCAATCCCGCCGGTCAATTGAATGTCACGGAACTCAGCTTCCTTCAACGAGCTGCAAGAATGTTTACGGATCGCGATCTGCAAAACGCCGTCACACGATCTCGAAAAGCAGTTCCCCTGGCGACCGATCCCGGGCCCGCGTTGACGAAAGCAGAAACTCGAGAAGAACCGAACTCATTTCTGCCTTCCAATGGCTGGTTTGTCTGGTACTGGGATCGCGGATTGAATCTGATCTATTGGCAACGAAGGCCGAACGGCCATATTGTCGGAGCAGCCCTCGAACGAGCACGATGGATTGCTGATTTGATTGCCTGGCTTCCAGAAACAGATGCCTCGCCATCGGATCGAGATTCTGCTGTGGTTCAGACATCTTTTCGAGTGGTCAGTTCTGCTGCCGAACTTGTCTATGAATGGGGAAGTGACCTTGCCGAAGAGGAGACACCCTTTTGTGAGACATCGCTGGCACCGCCCCTTGCTTCATGGCGACTTCAGTGCTTTATTCCCGCCGAACAGGTGGCGTTAGGCGGAGGACAACGTGCATTCCTGGGGTTTGCAATCGGTCTCGGTGGCTTCGTAATTACGCTGACGTCGCTGGCATGGCTGCTGTATCGCGATTATGCCCGGGATATGAGGGAAGCGTCTCATCAGGTGAGTTTCGTAAATCAGGTGTCTCACGAACTCAAGACACCGCTCACGAACATTCGCCTCTATGCAGACCTTCTGGAACATGACCTTGAGCAGATGAGTTCTGAGTATTCCGAAAAGCCTCTGAAACGACTGGGAATTATTACTTCCGAAGCGCAGAGACTCAGCCGTCTGATTGGCAATGTTCTGACCTTTGCAAAGCAGCACAGGAAAACTCTTCAGCTTCATCCTGTTCCTGTGAATGTGTCCGATGTCGTTCGCCAAATCGCCGACCGTTTCGCACCATCACTGAATAATCATGGCATTCAAGTGTGTGTGACAGGTGAAGCAGTTAACAAGCTGTGGCTGGATCCGGATTTTGTGGAACAGATTCTTGGCAATCTGATCAGCAATGTTGAAAAGTACGCAGCCTCCGGTGGCAAACTGACCGTTCGCATGGAAACGACGCAGAACGACGCAGTCATCGACGTTATTGATGCGGGACCGGGGATTACCTGGACGCAGAGAGCCGGGCTTTTTCAGCCATTTTCACGACTGAGCAATGACCTCCGAGCTTCCACGGGAACCGGCATCGGGCTTTCCATCACACGCGAACTCGCTCGGCTTCATGGTGGTGACGTGACGTTGATGGATTCTGATCAAGGCTGCTGGTTTCGTGTGTCGCTCAAATCGCAAGTGGCAATTCCGGGGAATAGCGGCGGTTTCACTGAGTCGTGACTCCTGCGATCGTCAATCTGACCAATTCTCAATGCTTCACGGGTCTGTCCAGCGACACCACCAGGATCAACAGTGAATCGTCATTTGGCAGTTTTCCATTGCCTGATGACATCTTGCACCATCGCAGCAAACGAACATTGCCTGTGAATCGAATTGCCAGAGATCCCATGCCGGACCACGAGTTCTCAACAATCTCCGATCTTCTCGGCCCGATAGAGCCTCACAAATAGCCTGCTATACCTTTTGATCGCTGCTTAAGTCGCACAGACTATTTACCCAGACTACCAAATTCATTCACTGATAATGCCGATTCTGCATCTGATGCACATCAACGAAGTTATAGTGTCGCGGTTTTTCACAACACTCAACGGAATGTGTGCGGACATCTATTACTTGACAGGATTAAGCGATGGTATGATCCCGAGGTTTGGTAGTGGGCAACATCATGCCTGCCTGCAAGGCAAGAGATTCAGCAATGGAAGTCTTTAATTCCTGCAAACCAATGATGCTACGCAGCACCTGCATCGGAGCGATTTGATGCAGACACAGCTTCATGGCTGCCGCTTCTATATGAATCCTTCAGAACCCCTGGAATAACACTGAATGAAAATCTCGCCAGATCAGGTACTCCGATGTTTGCTCATCAATCCCGCGTTTGGAACCGAATCATTCTGGAGCTTTTCAGCGTCATGTGAGCTTAAGGGCGCGAAGTCGATCTCACCACCGCTCGGATTGCTGACTGTGGCTGCACTTCTGCCACAAAACTGGGAGTTCCGGCTGGCTGATCTGAATGTCCGGCCTTTGTCACAAGTTGACTGGAACTGGGCTGATGTCATCTGCACTGGTGGTATGTTGCCTCAACAGCCCAGTACGCTCGAAATCATTGACAGGGCTGTCGCGGAGGACAAATACATCGTCGTGGGAGGTGCTGATCCTTCCAGTCAGCCAGAACTATACAGTAAAGCCCACACTCTGGTCGTTGGCGAAGGAGAGGAAGTGATTCCTCTGTGGCTGACTTCCTGGCGTGAGGGAAGTCCTTTGGGCATCTTCCGGGAACGGAATAAGCCGGACGTCACAACGTCGCCAACCCCGCGATTCGATCTGGTCGAACTGGATCAGTATTTGATGATCAACATCCAATATTCGCGAGGCTGCCCCTTCAATTGTGAATTTTGTGACATTATCGAGCTCTATGGTCGCCGTCCGCGAACGAAAACCGTTGAGCAGATTGCTAAGGAACTGGACACTCTGCTGGCGCAGGGCTATTCCGGAGAAGTCTTCATCGTTGATGACAATTTCATCGGCAACAAAGTCAATCTGACGAAACACCTCTTACCAGGACTGATTGACTGGAACCGCAGAAATGGAAGCCCTTTCTACTACGCCACAGAAGCGTCGTTGAATCTCATGGACGACGACTCGCTGATGTCGCAGATGAGAGAAGCAGAGTTTCGCAATGTTTTCTTTGGAATTGAGACGCCTGACCCGGAAGTACTGAAGATAACGCAGAAAAAGCAAAACTCGTATCGGCCAATTCTGGAGCGGATTTATAAGCTCTATGATCATGGCATGGTGGCCTTTGCTGGGTTCATTCTCGGACTGGACGGTGAAAAGGACGGCGTCGATGATCTGATGATTGAACTGATTGAGGATGCCTGTATTAACTTTGCGATGGTTGGACTGCTCGTTGCATTACCAAATACACAACTGACTCGGCGACTGCTGCGGGAACGCCGACTGCTCTCCATGGGCGGTGAATTAATTGACTCCGAGTTGGAAATGTTTACAAAGGGAGGAGCCCGCAATCTCGATTCCACACCGATCGATCAGACAATTGCCGGACTGAATTTCCGCACGCAGCGGAGCAGGCAGAAAATTATGGAGGATCTGGTGACGGTTGTTTCAACCGTCTATGAACCGAAGCGTTATTTCGATCGCGTGCTGCGTTTATCGAAAAGGCTTAAAGCAACTTCCAGACATCGTCCGCGCTGGTTTGAAATCAAGCGGGATATGGCCGCCTTTGTCAGGCTGACCTGGGAAATGACAAAGCACCGTGACACAAGATACTACTACTGGCGAAATCTCATCGCGGCCATCCCTTTGGGTGCTGCAGGCTTCAGTTCGATCATGAATCTGATGGGGGCCTACGTGCATTTCAGAAAGCAGGTGGTCTTCACCGTCGCAGAAATAAAACAGCAAATACCAGTTATCGCAGCGATAGATCGCCGGCTGGCTGAACACGATGGTGACATACACCGAGCTGAACTGGTCATTCTGCATGATTCCTGCGTGCCAGTGACGGCTGAGTCAGTCTGATACCCGAGATACCAAGGCATATCCCATGCGAGGCATTATCGTGCGCTGGCAGAAAACACGTTGATGCACACTTACGTGGCCAGTGCCTGTGGCTGCGGCCATCAGCACAGCTGTTATGAGGGAACGAACCCGAATTGCCTTTAAACGGCCGGACATTCGCCACAAACATGAAGTTTCGTAGAAGCACGACTCGGGAAAAAACCGGATCGAAGAGAGAAGAGCGGCATCCCTGCCGCAAGGCCATCCATGGATGACTAAGGGCCAGCCGCGTGACGTGTTGAGTGAGCAAGCGACCTGCTGGGAGACGCGAGTGAGCTATGCTCTTCTCTTCTTCGATCCGTTCTGCTTCCGAACGTTGAAAGTGGGTTGTGTTAAACGCGTGACGGCTGCGAACCGCCCGAGCACTATTTGTCGAATCAGTTAAATCTATTGAGTCAGCTGCTTGAACAGTTCGCCGAAATCCGGCATCTCATCCCGCAGAACATTGTTCCACGCCTCGGGTTGCCAGATCTCGACGCAGATCACCGCACCCACAACAACGACTTCTTTCCCGGCATCGACACCGAGAAACGGGCGAAAGCTTTCCGGAATGAGAAGCCGCGAACGATTGGCCAGCCTTGCCGTCTGATGACGAGTCGATAAAAGTCGACCGAGACGCTGCACATCCCCCCATCGCTGTTCCATTCGTCCTGAGTCAATCTTTTGACGCAGCAATGTAATGCCACTGTCCAGACGCTGCTGCCATTCAGCTGGCTTCCAAAGGCTCAGGCAACCCGCCCGTTCTTTTGCGACAATGACATCTCCACTTTCGTCCGAAATCACCGAAGCAAGTTCCGGGGGCAACATCAATCGAAAACGATCGTCGATCGTTCGCTTGTATTCGCCCGTGACAAACATGGGAAGACGCCAATTCAAAACGGCGGAGCGCTGACTATCCGACGGGACAAGACATCGCTGACGCGGCAGTTGACAGCCTACCGGGCAGGAATCCCACTTTCAATCAGTTTTCAAAGATCATTTCGGGTATTGATCCCGCAATTTGTTCCACAAGCTTACGCGTGGCAGAATGCAACGACAAGGGAACGCACGATCGATTCTTTCGAATTTGACGGAATGTGAATGAAGGGGATTCGGGCACTCTGGAAAGCGAGGCTTCTCCGTAATACCGTGATAACGAGGATGTTTCATCTCGCTCTGGCAGCGAATCCTAGCCCGCATTGCGCACGGCAACTTGAGCAAATGGGACTGGCTCCGATCAAAGTCCAATCTTCAAAAAGACTTACAGCGGGTGGGATCGGTGCCTGTCCCATTTGCGATGTGCGCACTTGATAAAGCGGGACAGGCGCGT
>JANPHT010000668.1:0-6553 GCA_031424595.1 Planctomycetota bacterium | reverse complement strand
TTCCGTTGAGTGCATTCAGCACGATCGCTGTTCGGCGGAGTGCGTCGCAGATAGGCAGTGCCCATGGGCCAACATTCGCCTGATTCCACGCCTTGCGAGCCATGTCGATAGCCGGATCATCACCGGCGGCGAGGGGATCGGCTGGCAACTGATTGTAGTACTTACGAAACATTGTTGTGGCGGCAAAGAAAGATCTCATTCCGTATCGATCTGCAAATGCAGCCTGAAGCCGTAAACAGGCATGTTCGTGAACCTTCTTCGACGGATCAAAACTCTCAAGTCCCCAATCCGGCCGGCGTAGACTCTCTGGTCCCTCGCACAGTGCATGACAGGCTTCGTGGAGAATCATCTGGGCTAGGCAATCGTCGGCATCCAGCGAATCAGGAGTGCCGATTGTCAGAACGCCCTCGCCGTTCCATGAGGCATTAACCTCAGAGCTGCGTTCGATCTGCATTCCCATCTGCCGTGCGGCATGTCGCCAAATCAGGTTGACGGGATCATCATATCTCTTGTGGATCTTTCGCACGGTCACTTCATTCTGCACAGCAGTCTCGTAGGTCGAATTATTGATTGCGACGTGATCAAGTTGCAGGAACGATTCTCAATTCTCCACTGATCCTCATCCTTAGGTGCCAGCCAAAGTTTAAAAAAAAAGGCTGAAACTCCAAGGCCTTCCTTCTCATAAGTCAGCGGTGTTCGGGCGGTCGCATCAATGACCAGAAATCGGCTGGAAGCATGGATCTGAATCCTTCAGGCTTTATCGCCATCACGGAACACGACAGTTCCGGAAGTAATCGTTCGACGGTACTTCCAGGCAGCAGTCCGGAAACGCCCGTCTTTGAAGACGTCCCAAGTACAACCAAGTCGGCACTGGCCTCCTGAACCGCTTTAAGAATGCACTGATCGGCGTCACCCTGAGTCACAATCACTTTGACTCCAAAGGGCAAAGTTCTGTAATCCGTTGCCATAAGTTGCTGCTGTACCACCGCCTCTGCAGTCTTGACGGCATCGGGGCTGTGGTTTGAAGAATCAACGGCATGCACGATATGCAATCGCCCGTTCAGGGCTCTTGCCAGCGGGACTGCAGTACTGATAACATCCGCCCCGACTGTTCCGCCGTCTGTTGCGGCAACGATGTCTGTTGAATCATTATCATCGACTCGCGGTTTGACGATCCAGACGTTGCCTGGTGCCAGTCGCAGCAGTTTGAGCCCTGTACTCCCAAAGATCACTCGTCGCAGTGTGCTTTGATCACGCGTGCCGCAGATCAACAGGCAGTCGGGGCGGTTACCCGCAACTCGAATCAATTCTTCCCACGCTTCACCTTCAAGAACAATGGTCTCGACCGAACTTCCGCCGGATTCGCTGGCATACTGTTTCTGCAGTTCCTTCAAGACATTCAGAGCCGAAGCCTTATCAACAACAGCCGTGCGTTCCGCTTCTTCGGGAGACCCGAACCAGCCTGGGGCGGCCTTCGGCAACACGGAGACCAACGTCAGCGGAATTCGAGCCGGACCGGCTGCCTGAAAAGCATGGTAAACTGCCAGGCGGCTGGGAGCGGCCAGATTTGGCGCGTTCCATGGACGAGGCTTCGGCATCTCGACCCCGACAACAATTCGACGAATGAAGGACATTCGAAACTCCTGTAAGTAAAACGGCAGTCTGCTTGAGAGCCTGCAAAACAAGGGAGTACGGATTAATGGAAACCAGAACAGCGGGCCATTATTTGGAAGTTGTTCAGAAAAAACACCGCATCTGATCTGCCACGCCTCACGATGAATTACCAGAAACATCGCAGAGGGGGTTTTGAATCCCAGCACTGGTATCCGCGTTGGGAAACTCTAAGATGTCCGTCGGTAAAACCTTGTTCAATTGAAGGCACAACTGTAAATGGACCTCGTGTATCTGTATCTGTTAATCGCAGTTTTTCTGGTGGTGTTAAACGGATTCTTTGTATTGGCGGAATTTGCCGCAGTCAAAATGCGCCCTTCCCGAGTTCGCGAAATGCTGGATGGCGAAGTCAGCGGCTCAGTCGCTGCCAAGCACGTGCAGGATCATCTTGACGAATACTTGTCTGTGTGTCAGGTCGGAATCACCTTCACCTCAATCGGACTTGGTTTTGTTGCGGAGCCCGCAGTAGTGCGCATCGTTGAGCCTGTGCTGAAATTCACGGGGCTCTTTGCCGATAATGCCGATGCCTCGTTTTTTACGACTCACGCAGTGGCCTTTACGATCAGCTACCTTATGGTCAGCTATGCCCATATTCTGGTCGGTGAGTTGGTTCCCAAATCGATCGCCATCCGGAGGACTGATCGGTCTGCTCTCTTAACCGCCCCACCTCTGCGAGTCTTCCGAACGCTGTTTATTGTGCCTCTGTGGGTGCTTAATGGGTCAGCCAATTACGTGCTGGGAGTGCTGGGGCTCGGAAAGTCTAAACAACACGAGAGTCACAGTGAGGATGAACTTCGCATCCTGCTCAATCAGTCGCAGTCTTCCGGGCTGATGTCTTTTCGAAGATTGCTGTTTCTTGAAAACGTATTCGACCTCGGTGATCTGCTTGTCAGAGACGCCATGCGACCAAGGTCACAGGTTCGCTGCATGAATACAGCGAACTCATGGGACGAAAATCTGCAGATCGCCCGGCGTTATCGCTTCAGTCGCTATCCGCTGTTTACTGGCACAGAGACTGTTCCCACAGGAATTGTGCATCTGAAAGATCTGCTGCTGTCGGGGAATCCGGAGTCTGACCTTCGATCGCTTTTGCGTCCGATGATTACTGTTGAGGAGACTTCGCCGCTGGAAGCTGTGCTCGCGGAAATGCAGAAGAAACGCATCCACGCGGTGTTGGTGAAAGACACAAAGGGAGGATGGTCGGGCTTCCTGACATTGGAGGATGTGATCGAAGAAATCGTCGGCACCATCCGGGATGAGTTCGAAGACGAAGAGCCGGTACATCTCTCCGACGCCCTGTTGGAGGATCGAGTTCATCTGAATGTCGATGCCGAAAGCACGATCGAAGCCGTACGAAAAGCAATTGCTCGCATGAAGCCGGAGTCACTTCCGATTCCTCGCGAAGAAGTAGTTCGAGCTGTTGAAGAACGTGAACGGCTGATTGAGACCTATCTCGGTCGTCATCTCGGAATGCCACACGCTCGTCTTCAGGGACTACAGAAAGCGATTGTTTTGGTCATTCGATCAGAAAAAGGCATCCCTTACCGAGGCACCACAGAAAGAGCACATCTGCTGTTTGTCCTGCTGACACCGACCGGGCAACCTCGCGTTCATCAGCGTCTGCAGTCTGTCATTGCTACGCTTCTTGATGAAAGCGAATTCATTCCGGAGCGACTTCAAACAGCGACAACAGCAGCCGAAGTGCTCGATATCCTTCGCACGGGTGAGCAAGCGACGCTGGATTAAGGTCACTCGCTTTTCAGGCACCTCAATTCGCCGCAATTGACAACGCTTTTAGCGGCGAGAGAACAGAGCGGTGGCTTGCAGGGTGCGTGCAATGCCGTTTCAAAACTTAAGCTTTGGCAACCGACTATTTCTTCCTGCGGGAATCCAGAACCGTTTGGTAAACGCCGCGAATACGGGCCGTCATGTTTTCGTGTCGAAACTGTTCCGTGAATCGACGCCGACCGTTTTCTCCCAGCGTCCGCCGGAGATCCTGATCTTGGGCCAGACGAACCATGGCATCGGAAAGCTGTGAGATGTTGCGATGCTCGACCAGGATCCCCGTCTGCCCATCGATACAAACTTCCGGAGCCCCGTCGATGGCGAAACTGATCACAGGCTTCCCGGCAAGCAGGCCCTGGGGAAGGACTCTCGCCAAACCTTCCCAATCGCTGGTATGCACAACGGCATCCGACGCATGAAGGTAGTCGGTCACTGCGTCTGGTGGAACAAGTCCGGCAAACCGAAAATGATCAGTCATGCCCAGTTCTGAGAGGCGAGCCTGATACTGATCCTTCAGGATTCCGTCGCCAACGAGCAGAAAACGAACATTTGGAATCCTGGCCGCCACTGCGGCAGCTGACTCGATCAGATAATCATGTCCCTTCAGATGAAAGAGTCGTGCGACCTTACAGAAAACAACGTCAGTGGGAGCAATATTCAGGCTGGCGCGAATGTCTTCGGCCGAACGCGAAGGAGTTAAGAACCTGTCAACATCCATTCCGCTGTAGATAGTGGTGAACTTATCGCGAGCCGCCACACCCGCGCGGACGTATTGGTCGGTCATCGCATCGCAAACAGTAATAAAGTGGTCGCACCACCGGGATGCCCGTCTTTCCGACCATCGATAGGCAAAATGCAAAAATGGGTTCTGTCCAAAGTGAAACGATGCACCGTGGATCGTATGCACGGCGGGAATTCCCAACTGATAGGCTGCGAGTCGGCCAAGAATTCCCGCCTTGGAGCTGTGGGTGTGAACAATTTCCGGACGATACTCAGCCAACGCACTGCGAATGGCACTGAGCGCTTTCCAGTCCTGAAGGGGGCTCAGGCTGCGTGCCAGTTGGGGCAGGATTCGCACATCCAGTCCCCGAGCCTGGGCTTTTCTTTCCAGCGATCCTTCCGGGCCCGTGGTGTGGCCCGTGAAAAGGCAGACTTCGTCGTGAAAAAGATGATGCTGATCATCCACATTGAATAAGGTGTTTTCCTGAGCACCCCCAATGATCATTCGAGTTATTACATGGGCGACACGCATGGGTAGCTGAGCTCAGAATTCAGAGACGGCGAAATGTGAGGATTCGGAATCTATTCAGAAGCCTGCGTTTCGGTCGTTGTTCGCGGTGTCGAATTGAGTCCCAATGAACTAGACTTTCGCACAGAGAAACAGACTTTCCAAATGAACGGCGTCAATTGCGTACGTAAACTATGCCAAATCTTCCAAATGAATCTTCGCCATCGGTGCCAGAAGGTCAATCGAATCCATTGATGAGTCATGACGACATCGACAAGTCTCGATTGCCGAGCCCTGCCAGTTCAAATACCGGTACTGCCGCTTCGATTTCCGCAAATAAATCTGCCTATTCTGATTATTTGGCGATGAATGCGTCAGCAACTCACTCCACAATGGAATTGCAACGGCGTTTGGAGCGAATTCAGGCTGCCCAGTATTTTGCGTATCGCCGCAAGCACATTCGGACGTCGGTTATTTTGTTCGCGTTGACGTTGCTTAGTACCTTTCTCGTCGGGGCGGGATATTTTCCCTTAGAGTACTTCCTCGGCAGCATTATTCCCCGATACGGGCTCTTTTTAAGAGAACTCTACAAGCCTCTGGACCTCGACATTCTGTTTCGTGAGGCTTGTGAGCAAGGACTACAATACTCAATTCCGCTGATGTCGATCCTGTTCTGCCACGAGATGGGACATTATTTGATGTCACTGCGGAACCGAGTGCCAGCGTCACTGCCCTATTTCATTCCGATGCCTTTGCCTCCGATGGGGACCATGGGAGCCGTGATCTTTCAAGGGCGCGGCGTCGCGACTCGCAAGCAAATGTTTGACATTGCCGTCTGGGGACCGTTGGCCGGACTGGCTGTGACAATTCCTGTGCTCTGGTACGGACTAAGTCATTCTGAGTTTAGGCCTCGGCAGGGTCTGTCATCGCTGGAATTTGGTGAGCCGCTCATTCTTCAGTGGATGATTGCTGCGATTCACGGGCCGACACCGGAGGGTCAGGTTTTTGTGCTGAATGGCATTGGATTCGCCGGCTGGGTGGGGGTGTTAATCACCGCGATGAATCTGCTGCCCGTTGGACAACTGGACGGTGGTCACATCCTCTATACGCTGATTGGTCGCAAAGCTCACGTCGTCGCGTATCTCGTGATTGCAGTGGGTGTTTTGACGATGGCCGTACGTCAGGATTTTTCGTTCAGTCTGCTATTGGTGCTGCTGATGATGACTGGACTAAAACATCCTCCCACCGCTAACGATGATGAACCGCTTGGAGTTGGGCGACACATTCTTGGTTGGCTGACGCTGTCGTTTTTAATCATTGGGTTCACTCCCAATCCGATCACGGCAACGGAGCCCCCCGCCGAGGCTCATCCCGAGCAACATCAGTCCGCAGAACTGGCATTCGCCAGCAAGCGTTCCAGTTCGTAGCGAAACGCTCCTGACAGGATTGGAAAGCGGCACCAGGTTTTCGGGTCCAGATTCTTATCGTCAACATGAAATGATGGCGCATACCGCTCGCGTTTCCACTGATTACGCGACCAAAGTGTAAAGAATCGCTGCACCCATTCTGCCAGTTGAGCGGGTGCATAGGGCGACGACTCACGAATCAGCGTCTCCAGGACTTCTGCAGGACTCAGCTTGTCGCGGATTGCCAGCCGCTCAATAAAATCGAGAAGTGGATAGGGCATAAGATCACCTTCATCGGTTTGTTCATATTCCGAGGGGCGAAGTTCAGCGGTGGGCTGCTGGGCGTTGACAAAATGCAGGGAGCCCACAGGTGAAACTCCGGCGGACCCTTCCTTTTCAAACTGTCTCAGCCACTCTCTCAGAAAAGCTTTGTCAATGCCGGCAATAGGGCTGAGGCCGCCTG
>JANPHT010000667.1:0-3719 GCA_031424595.1 Planctomycetota bacterium | reverse complement strand
GATTCGCGGTGAGGTTTCATGCGTTAAACGCGCGCAACCTGAATCGTCAGACGGCGCGCCGCGAGCAAAGGGAGTATCCGGCACGTGGTTCTCCATTGTCAACCACCCCGAGGCTTCAGGAGATGCGACACACGAAATCTTCAATGGCCGAATCGGGACTCTTACGCCGGCATCTGAACTCAGAAAGCCACAAATCCAGGCAAGGGAATAACGCAGATCTTCGAGGATCAGAGAACAGCCTCATTAAGAATCTCACATGTCGCCGGCGCGAGAGACAGATTGGACTCCGGCTCCACTGCTTCAGACCAAATCCGAACCTGAGACACATCGTAGAGATTGTCATCGATCTTCAGGGTCTGAGTTCCTTTGCTTACGTTTGCAGACAATTCTGCTTCTTACTTCGGCGGAATCAGTCTCACCGACCTGAGATCAATTAAAGCAAACGGAGGTTTCTCCGGTGCCGTAATGATCAACTGTCCGCGACCGCGGTGAAGATCAATCGTGCCGGCCTGCCAGGTTTGATAGTTGTCCCAAGTCCCGCTGCCGGGTACGCGAGCTGTCAGCATGCGGTTGCCAGTGGAGAACTTAATCAGGCTTCCAGCTGCGCTGTTATCACAGGCGAAGTCGAATTCCACCGTCCAATGACCGGACTTTGGGACTTCGAACGTCCATTTGGCGTAGTCGTCAGCAGAAATCCAAAAGCCAAGATTGCCATATTTCTCTTCGAACACCAGACTCGGTCCGTAGATCTCAGCGGCCGCAGCGGAAAGTGTCACCGTGCCGTCCGCACTCGCAGCGACAAACGCCGGCGAGTTCCCGTCAAAGCGTTTCCACGGTGTTCCCGTGGACTGCACAAAGGCGATCACACAGGCCAGATCCTCCGCCGACACATCCTTCTCCAGACCTTCCGGCATCAACGAGCGTTGTGATCCTACAAGCTCCTCAATGTCGGATCGCACAACGGTGATTTCTTTTCCATCGCTGCCAATTAACGTCAGACTTCCCCCGGTTTCTCCCTTCAACATGCCGGAGTGCTGCAGCCCTTCTTTCGTGACGACCGTGTAAACCAGGAACTTCGATTCTACGGCTTTGTTGGGATCCAGGATGGCGGTCAAAAGGGCGTCTGTCGAGCGGTCCTTCAACGCTGCCAGGTCAGCTCCAATTTCCTTGCCGATATTCTGCAGTCGATGGCAGGTCGCACAGCGTTTTTCGAAGATCCGCTTTCCGACCGTCGCCTGATCGTCCTTTGAAATCTCAAATTTCGAATTTGAAATCTGCGATTTGAAACTTTTAACAACGGCAGCACGAGGCGAGGGTGTTTCGTTTCCGAGTAGCTTACGAGACCGCTCTGCGATCATGTTGTTACCGTGGTTAAACAGGCGATCGCGTTGGACTGCGTCGAAGTCCGTCATGTTCAAATGCCCTGCATCGATTGCATCGAGAAGCGGAATTACAGTTGCATCCCGCTTCAGGAACAGGTTCATCGCGTCGCCCCGTGCTTGAGGGGACAGGCCTGGCCAGAACTCAAAGAAGTCGCGAGTGACTCTCAAGTCATCGTTTCGTGCAATCATCTCGATGGCTGCCGTCTGGACTTCCAAGGGGTCCTGCTTCGTCAGGAAGTCCGTTGCCATGATCTCATCGGGCCAGCAGTAATCGCGGCTCGACGACAGTAGTCGGATCGCAGCGGCTCGACGCGACGGTTCTGCCGTTTGATCGATAACAAGAGTCGTCAGTCGATGTTGCATGGCTGACAGGGCATTAACAAGATGGCCTTTGCTGATCTGGTCGCGGTTGCCTCGACCAATCTGGCCGAGAGTGGTGGCCAGCAGACTCAAGTGAGCCTCCTGCGATTCTGAATCTATCGCTTCAACCAACCGGATCAGCGGCTGTTCAATAGTCTTAACATCTCCAATTGCCATCGCCTGACCAAGAACAATTGCCACCAGGTCCTCATTGCGTTCATTTTCCGGCGTCTTCAGAATCTCATTCAACACGCCGATCATGTTTTCCGAATTCAGCGATGTCAAAGCCGCCGAACGAATGACAGGATCGTTGAAATCGCTTCGCATTATCTCTGCCAGCAGCCCCGCAGCGATGTTACCACGAACGCCACCAAGGGAAAGTGCGGCCTGAAGTCGAACCGCAGAGTCGGGATCACGGATCAGCGGTTGAAACGTCGGAATCAGGAAGTCCAGCCTGGTGTCGGTCGAGAAACCCAGCTCGAAGCATTGAATGGCGAACCGACGAACCAGCGGATGTTCGCTCTGTGACTCGCGATGAACCAGTGACCGAATTTGTGCTGCTCCATTCAGATCACCGGCAGCTTCGCCGATGTAGGAAAGCAGTGCCATCTTTTGAACCGTGCTTCGAATCGTGGGACCATCCAGCTTCCGTTGTAAGAGTTCATTCAACGCATTGTCCTCCAGGACTTCTTTGGCACGGTGGAGCAGGATCCGGTGCGCTAAATCTCGCCACCAGCCGTTCGGGCTTTCGAGTCGTCGCAGCAATGCCTCAATGGGGATCTTGTTCCATGGATGTTCAAAGTAGTCCTCTCGCTCCGCAGCTGAATCGCCAACGTTCTCTTCAGCTGACGACTCGTTGCTTTCCGCATGCGGAACGCCTGGATCATGCTGTGCCGTTGAAGGCTCGTCCTGGCGGGGCGAGACGACTACTTTTTCGCTGCAGCATTCACTCGCAGGTACGATCCGATAAATCCTCCCGCGATCGCTGCCTGCATACAGATTCATCTTCCGCTGATACTCGGGCGGGATCCATTCCGGATGTTCAATCGCCGCGCGGTACATGTCGGCCACCCAGATGGCTCCGTCCGGGCCGGTTCGAATCATTGTCGGGCGAAACCAGTTGTCGGATGATGCAAGAAACTCGGACTGCTGCTCATCCGCCGCTCGTTCGCCTTTGAAACCGTAGCCATCGCGAGTCATCACGAGCCGCGAGACCAGATTGTGCACCGGCTCGGACGTAAACGCGTTGCCGTAGTACTGCTCTCCCAGAGAGTTATCACGATAAATCATCGTACTACACGCCGACGTGAACCGGTTGGCGTAGGCAAAATCGTTGAACCGAGCCAGCGTGCGGCTTGTGGGAAAAACGGGAGCCGCTCCGGGAACCACCGCCACCGGCGCCGTCACCTGTGATATCCCGGCATGCGGATTTCGTCGGACGTAGCGATCTTCGAGCACATATTGCCAGATCGGATTGGAATTGTTATTGCCAAACCAGTTACCAAAGTCATCTCGCTCGCGTCCGAATTGCGTTTGGCCCGAGACAGTATCCAGACTGTTCGTGTCAGGATGAATGCGCAGGTCGCGACCTCGCAAACTCACCGGCGCGCGGAGCGGCGTCAGCTCCCCGAGTGCGTTTTGCTGTTGTTCGGATTGAAGAGTCTCAGCTCGGTCTTCCTGGGGAACTGACGTCGCCCCGCTCGCCGGCGCGCGGGGGATAAATCCCGTCCCCGCAATCTTCCCACCACTGTCTCCATTCGCCAGATACAACCAGCCATCCAGTCCCCAGCGCAGGCCATTGACGCGATGCTGCTGATTGCCTTCGACGAAGCCTTGATACATTGTCTCGCGGACATCGGCGACATTATCGCCGTTTGTATCTTCGGCATAGAAGATCTCCGGAGCCATCGTGACAATCACACCGCCCCGCCAGCAATGAATACCGTTGGGAAACGCAAGGTTGTCGAGGAACGTGGT
>JANPHT010000666.1:0-7240 GCA_031424595.1 Planctomycetota bacterium | reverse complement strand
TCAGCGATTGTTTCCCGATGAAGAAATCTCAGAAGCCGCAGGAGTCCTTGAAATGATCTCAAAAACTCCCGAACAACTGATGCTCTACAACGCTCGCCTGAAATTCCAGCGCGACGAGGTCGCAAGGATTCTTCAGGCACGACTGGAGGCGCATCAGGAAGGTCGGCAGGAAGGTCGGCAGGAAGGTCGGCAGGAAGGTCGGCAGGAAGGTGAAGAAATCGGTGAAGCACGAGGCTTGCAGATCGGTCGTATTACAACCCTGCAGGAAATTCTTGGCCTGCGTCTGTCGACTACCGAAGATTTTTCCGTCTGTGATACTGCGAAATTGAACACCATCGCCGAACAATTGCAGCAACTACTTCGCTCCCGTAATTCCTGAACATTCCCTACGCAGGACGTACGACCGAATCCTGACTGCCAGAAACTCCAGCAGTCATTGTAACCGCCTTTGCAGACTCCATGGCCGCTCCCGGAAACTCGTGATCGCAGTGTTAAAGATCCCGCAAAATCCGGCCGCACGTCATGTTTGCTGACATGGTGACTTTCTTCCATGAACAAGGTTGGAAATCGCTTTCAGTTCACCTCGCTTCACATAAAAATGCGGCAAGCAGGACGTCGGCCGCTGCTGGCCTGACGCCCAAACGCCGAGTTCCTTTACTGTGAAGACTTTCGATGCATGATTCAACATCGCTCCATAATGCCCGTTGTTCAGGTATGGAAAGGCTGGCCGACTCGACAGCCGGCTCTCCTCATTGAAGGCGTGGCATTCGCCAGCCCAGATTCCTGCCCGTGTGATTCTCCGCTGTAGATAAATCCCATGAAGCAACTAACCCTTACATTTGCCGCGATGCTGCTTTCGATCAGTGTTCTGCACGCCGATCGTCCAAATGTGCTCTTTATCGCTGTCGATGATCTGCGACCGGAACTTGGCTGCTATGGCAACAAGATCGTCAAGACGCCGAACATTGATCGGCTGGCGTCACGAGGAATTGTGTTTAAGCGAGCCTACTGTCAACAAGCCGTGTGCAGTCCTTCACGCACGGCGATGCTCACGGGTCTGCGACCGGATGTGACAAAGGTCTGGGACCTGGAAACGCACTTTCGAGCTGCTCAACCGGATTGCATTACGCTGCCGCAGCATTTCAAAGCGAACGGCTACCACTGTGCAGCGTTGAGCAAAATATACCATGCGGGATTCGAAGACGGTCGTTCGTGGAATGAACCGCATTGGTATCCAAAAGGCCGCGCAGTCGACACCGACCTCATCGACTACACAAAGCAGACAGTGACCAGACATGACGTGGATGTGGAAGAATTCGCCGCGCCGCTTCAGGGCGGGGAGCTAAGAAAGAACGGCAAAGCCGCGAAGAGAGGCCCGGCCTTTGAAATCAGCCCGAAAGCAGATGATGAACTGCCTGACGGCGCCACGGCCGCCGAAGCCGTAAGGCGTCTGCAGACAACGAAATCAAAGTCGGAACCGTTCTTTCTGGCAGTCGGTTTTCTGAAGCCGCATCTGCCGTTCGTTGCCCCCAAGAAGTATTGGGATCTTTATGACCCCAGCACGATTCCGCTTCCTGCCATCAATCATCTGCCAGTCGGCAGCCCGGAATTCGCAGGACATACCAACGGCGAATTGCACGCCTATCCCGGAGTACCAAAGGAAAACCCGATCCCTGACGACTTCGCACGGCAACTGCGTCACGGATATTACGCATGCATCAGTGATACCGATGCCCAGATCGGTCGACTGCTGGATGCACTCGACGCTGAAGGGCTTGCCGACAACACCATCATAGTCCTTTGGGGAGATCATGGCTGGCAACTCGGTTACCATGGCCTCTGGCACAAGCATACAAACTTTGAACTCGCCACTCGAGCACCTCTACTGATCAGCGTGCCGAATACGAAAACAGCCGGCCAGAAATGCGAAGCTCCGGTCGAGTTCGTCGATGTCTATCCGACACTCGCCGACCTTTGCGGCTTGCCTGCCGTCCATGGACTCACTGGCACCAGCCTGAAGCCTTTCATTGAAAACCCCGCAGCCCCCATGCAAAAGGTTGCCATCAGCCAGTACCCACGCAGCGCACCAGAAGGTGCCGTGATGGGTTACAGCATCCGCGATGAACGCTGGCGAGGCATATTCTGGCGAGAACGCAACGGTGAAAAAATCGTCGCTACGGAACTCTATGACGAGCAGACTGATCCCTCTGAGTCGATTAATCTGGCCGACAAACCGGAGAATCAGCAAGTCCTGGACTCCTTGCGCCAACATCTTCCCGTTGTTGGCTCTGCCGCTCGAAATGCAAAAGTGAAGAAGGAATCGGGCACCAAGACAGCGATCGAGTGTGAGGACGGTTCTACCGTTGTTCAACCAGAATCGCCTGACCCGTCACAACCTGGCCCTTCAGAATCCAGCCTGTAAAAACCCAACATCTTTTCATTCTTGCTGATGACCTTGGCATCGGCAACCTGAGCTGTTATGGATCGGACAAGTTCAAGACGCCCCACATCGACAAGCTTGCCACCGAGGGAACTCGATTCACGCGAGCTTTTACCGCACCACTTTGCGGTCCATCTCGCGCGCTGATTCTTTCCGGGCGTTATGCGTTTCGCACAGGGGCCACGAATCAGGATGCGTGTGGTCTGATGCTGAGCGCAGAACTTCGGATGCCTCGCATTTTGAAGTCGGCGGGCTACGCGACGTCAGCAATTGGCAAATGGGGACAACTTCCCGGTGAGGGGGTTAAAATGGGACATTCTACTTTACGGGCGATTTGGTTGGAGTTATGCTGAGGGAATGCCACGTACATCCAGAGCTTCTCGCGGTAATTATGTTTACCATGTCCTGAACAGGGGCAATGGTCGCAGCGATGTCTTCCACAACGAGGACGATTTCGCTGCCTTCGTTTGTCTCATGCGGGAGGCTCAGGAAAAAGTGCCGATGCGGCTGACGGGGTTTTGTCTGATGGCAAACCATTTCCATTTGCTGTTGTGGCCACACGAAGATGGAGATCTGAGTCGCTGGATGCAGTGGATGATGACCGCGCACGTTCGGCGCTATCATCGAAACTACCAAGGTAGCGGCCATGTCTGGCAGGGCCGTTTCAAGGCGTTTCCGGTTCAGTCGGATGAACACTATCTGACCGTGCTGCGTTATGTTGAACGAAATCCGCTGCGGGCGAATCTCGTGCAGCGAAGTCAGGACTGGGAGTGGTCCAGTCTGAAGCCAACAGTTCGTAGCGGTCCTGAGGGCCTGCTGTCCGATGGTCCGATCCTGAAGCCCTCACAATGGACTCGTCACGTCAACGGCGTGCAAACCGAGGCCGAACTCAAATCGCTCCGCCACAGTCTTGCCCGAGGCACCCCATTTGGCGATACTCGCTGGCAGACAACAACCGCCAAACGGCTTGGCCTTGAGTCATCTCTTCGACCACGAGGAAGGCCGAAGAATTCGAATAAGTAGAATGCCCCCCTCGTTTATTCAAGTCAGAGACGACTCCACGTGTTCCATCTTCCCAGGGACTCGTCCGACTGGAATCCGGATCAAAAAGTCCGGGACTACCTCAAACGCCCGGAACTCACAAGACATCAAGCCAAAACGAAAGAAGAACTTACCATCTCACTCGCAGAAAACTCCAAAGCATGCCAGGAAGACCAAACCTAATGCGAGGTATCTGCTTTCGCTGTTGTGTTGCAGAACTTTTTGGATGAGCCATAGTGCTGGCCTGTGCACATTCCGGCATCCCGGACGCCTTCAAAGCAATGTTCCCGTAGACAAAGCCAAGGGTGCTCTCCTGATTGCCGTCCTCATCGACTGACTTCGTCGCTCAGTTTTCAGACCTTGAACGCCGTTTGAGTCACATCGTGATCTGCAACTCAACGTCCCTGAATTCAGCATCTCAATGCGCCGGAGGCAAGCTGTTCTGGAACGCGCGGTTGCGGAACAGGAAGTCGATGATGTTTCCTTCGTGCGGCTGCAACCAGTTCAGCGCACAAGTTGGTATTGGTCCTACGTTCAGGCGATCGATATGCCGAGCATCTACGAGTTCAGTGATCCATTTTTCACTGTCAGTGATCGCCGTGCCAACAAGGGTCGATCCAATCTTGCCGAGCATTTGATCCTGCGGACACTGCACCACCGATACAAACGGAAACATGTACTCGGTATTCGCCATGCTGTTGTCGCAGTCGGCGACATGCAACACTGTGGGACGCAGATAGTCACAACGTTCGTGCCTGACCAGACGGTCGCCGCCCCGGTACTTCGCCGTAACTTCTGTGACTGGTCCTTTGATACCGTCGTCGATCTGATTGTTCATCGCTTCCGCAACGCCTGGCGTGGTGAACGCGGCAATCGCCGCGTTTAGATCGGTTGTCGGCAGTGGAGCGATTGGACCAAGCTTCTTCGCGATGGCATCCGCGATGGCTTCAGTATGCCGAGAGGCCCAGATTCCCGAGCAGTTGATGCAGCTGCGTCCGCCGTTCATCAGCACACTCTTCACAAGCACATCGAGATAATCTTCCCAGCGATCGACACAATCGTCGCCGATCAGAATCTTGCTGAACCCTGGCCCGTGAGCCTGAACTCGTGGATTACCATGATATTTTTCGACAGTCGACTGGCCGCCGAAAATCATCGCTCGGCCGCAGGTTTCCAGAACTTTGTTGCCGACATCATGAGGCCCCGGATAGAGGCAAAACGCTTCTCGTGGAACACCGGCTGCCGCAAAGGCTTCGAACATACGATAAGGAGTCCACGGTTCCGATGATCCGGGCTTCAGCACCAGCCCAATCTGCAGCGGAATTGCTGGCAGCCAAAGGGTATGCACACCGGGCGAATTCGAAGGCAGCACAAGCCCCAGAGTCGACGTCGTGGCCTGAAAGCTGACCATGACGTTGCGGGATTCCATGCCATAACCGCGAGTCAAAACATCCAGCGGCAGGCCTCGGGTGAGACAGTCAAGCATATCGCCCATATGCTTCAGCACGAAGGCGTTCTTCGACATGTTTGCTCGACACATGTTGAGCGGCAGACCGGTCGTCGCGGACTGAATGGAACAGAACTCTTCCGGTGTCTGTGTGCCCGTTCCCATCGGGAGAGTTGCCGTCAAGTACAAATCCGCTGCTTGCTCACACTTCCTGATCAGGTCGGCACAGGAGAATTGTTTAAGGATCTCGCGTGCTTTGTTCGACTTTCGAGAATCCATTTGCACCAGCCCCGCATTGGCCTGATGCATTTTTGCCATCACTTCACCGGTTTCGAAATGTACAACATCAGCCTTCTCGAGCGACTCGTAAGGCTTACCCCAGCGGACTACAGGAATTTCAAGCATGGCAGGAACAATCAGCGACAACGCGGAAATTTGGAGGGATTTCAGACGACACGGCGGTATTGTAGAGCCCAAATCGGCGACGTCCAGGATTGCGGCAATCCTGAGCCTTTGTCCGGAATCGGCACGTAAACTATCGAGCGGTTCATGACTTCATTTGAGGACACGAGCCGATTCGACCAGGATCAGCAAGGCGGGTCATTCCGCATGAGCGGTGAGATTCCAAAGATCCGTTCATGCGTTGGATCCGTTTTGTTTTCAAGTCCAATTCGCAAAAACCGGACGCGGGAGAGTTTCGGCTGATGGTTGGGAAAACTCAGCGTTTTTAAGAACATGGCGCTGTCCAGTTTGTGCCTTTGTGGAGTGTACGCGGTACCATGATTTCGGCACCTCTGAAATTGCACTGCTGCACGACCTCTCGGGAATCCAGAACCATGCCTGCTCGACCTGCAAATCCCACAGTGACTCGGCGACGGCGAGTTCCAGTGCTGATGCTGTTCCTACTGACGTTGGGCGTTCATGTGTCATTAGGTGTTCATATGGCATTTGGTCAGACGTCGTCTCAGCCAGTGAGCGGTCCCGTTGAAGCTGCGTTGTCGCCGGACGTCTGGCGTCGCGAACGGCGAATTATTGATCTGCATCAGCACATTGAAACGGTGGCGGAGCGATATCAAAGGGCGATTGGGATTCTGGACCGATCGGGCGTTGGCATTGGCGTCGTGCTGGGGGCAGGAACGGTCACGTCTAAGGACGGTCAGCCGTCAGAATTTCAAAAAGCTCGCGAATTGTCGGCGTCCATCTCTCCGGGCCGTTTTCTGCATCACATGATCCTCGACTACGATGGCTGGGATAATCCCGACTGGAGCGTTCAGGCCGCAAAACAAATTGAAGTCGGGCATCGATTGGGGGCTTCCGGACTCAAGGAATTCAAACGGCTCGGACTGTTTCTGAAAGATCGCAGCGGTGCACTGATTCGCATTGATGATCCGAAACTGGATCCGGTCTGGAAGCGGTGCGGCGAACTGAACATGCCCGTGTCGATTCATGTGGGTGACCCAAAAGCGTTCTGGCTGCCTTATGACGACAACAACGAACGCTGGACGGAACTGAAAGACCATCGAAGCTGGTGGTTTGGCGATCCGGGGATTCATCCCCCGCGAATGGAACTACTGGAGGCGTTGAACAGAGTGATCGAGCGACATCCGGAAACGACGTTTGTCTGTGTCCATTTTGCCAACAATCCGGAGGACCTGGATTGGGTGGAACAATCACTCGATCGCTATCCGAACATGCACGCTGATCTGGCGGCGCGAATACCGGAGTTGGGCCGCCACGATCCGACCAGGGTACGGCGACTTTTCGAAAAGCATCAGGATCGAATTCTGTTTGCCACCGACTTCATGGTTTATAACAAGCTGATTCTGGGCTCAGGCGGAGATGCGGAGAATCCATCCGATGACGATGCGGTTGAGTTCTTTATGAAGTGCTGGCGCTGGATGGAAACAGATGATCGCGACTGGGCTCATATGACGCCGATTCAGGGCAACTGGGTGATCAGCAGCATTCAGTTGTCTCCGGCAGTTTGCCGAAAGATCTATTTTGATAACGCGCAACGTATCTTCGCTCGGTCTATGCCACTGCCGGTCGTGAAGGCTCAGCGAATCCATCGCAACTTCAAACCGGATGGAGAACTGAGCGAACCCGAATGGAGCCAGACGACCCCTGTGCGGCTCGAGTATCAGTCAAATGACAGTCAGGCGAAACCGCAGTTGAGCACTCCCGTTCGGCTGCTCTGGTCGGACGAGTTTCTGTATCTCAGTTACGAGTGCCCGTATCGGGAACTCAGCGTCTGGTCCCCGCCATCGAACGTCGAGCGGTTGGGGCTTTGGGACTACGACGTCGTCGAAGCC
>JANPHT010000665.1:0-2128 GCA_031424595.1 Planctomycetota bacterium | reverse complement strand
CGGCACGCCGTTTCTGGAGCATGTCTGGATATCAACGCTGCGTGTGTTCGGAGCCTTCATTCTCGCCTAAGGAACAACGCATCTGATGGAAGCAATCATTTTCTGGTGGCCGGCCTATCGACTGGCGGGTGTCATCAAACTGTTTACCGCCGTCGTCTCGTGGGCCACTGTATTTGCGCTTGTGCCGATAGGCGGCAAACTTTCCAGGAGAAGAACACCACAGTGACACAGAACGATTCCCCTCTCTCGCTGTTACGCCGACTTTCGAATGGCCTCTATGTCGTTGGGGTGGCTCACGGAATCAAGCGTGGCGGGGTTACCGCTGCCTGGATTACGCAAGTTAGCTTTGATCCTCTTCTGGTCGCTCTGAGCGTAAATCCGGGCCACGCTTCCTTCCCTCTTCTCACTGGAGCGGGGGCGTTTGCGATCAGTATCCTGGGACAAGGCCAACTCGAGCTGGCACGCCACTTCGGCACTCAGACGGGACGAAGCATCGACAAGTTCGCTACCCAACGATGGCAGCCGGCTGCAGGCGGCGCACCTGTCCTGTCGGCTGCAATCGGGTATCTGGACTGCCGGATTGTCGCGTGCCATCCGGCCGGTGACCACGAGTTGATGCTGGCGGAGGTTGTTGGCGGTGCAATCCTTACAGAGGACGTCCTGCCAATGATCTATGCAGAGACAGGCAACCTGGATGGAAGCGCCGCACTCTACCCCCCTCGATTCTAGCGTTATAGCAGGCTGACCAATAAGCTTTGACTTCGCGAGTGCGGACGGAGGGCGGTGAGTGACGATGAGGGTTTAGCGGAATGGGCTTGTAGCCATGAGGGCCATTCGAGCCTGGTCATCTCGCCCGCGCATGCCCCGGCAACACAAATGTCCGGATCGCCCGTCCTCCGCTCGCCTTTTCCCCCAGCAAACTCGTCCCCTGAATCGACGCGCCCACCGCGCACCCGACCAGACCGTCGAGCCAGTGGTTATCGGATTGTTCAGGCCGCATCTTCCATTCATCCACGGTGCGACCGCGACCTGACGTCTGGACCCGATACTCAGCCGTCAGATGCTCGGCAAACAGCCGGTGCCGTGTTGGATTGTCACCGAACAGAGTCAAGCTGCCCTGATCACCGACCGGCACGGCCAGTCGAGCCTGCACGAAACTCTTCCAGAAATTGCTGTCGAACACGACATGCCGCACTGGCCGATCGTTCGTCGTGGCTGGAATACGCCAGTTCCATCCGACGCGGTCGCCATTCTTCCGGTCACAGTCATTTAGCGGTTTGCTGCCTGCACCGATGAATCGCCCATGGCTCGGCGTCATCACCGACGGGTGGGCACATTGTCTGCAGAAGCGATACACGACTTCGGTGGAGTGACCCCAGTTGGCATCGACCAGGCACCGTTCAATAAACAGGGACGTACCGTTCTCTTTTGCCCATGCTTTCCCCAGTAATCTTTCCGTCAGCTGCTCGAGACCCGCGTAGATGGCTCCTTCCAGCCCTGTGCCTGGAGCTATGATACTCAGCGTCTGAGTGGCATCCCGGAGTGTAAAATAGGGACGCTGAGGATCGGGCCACGCTCCATAGTCGATCACGGACCCGCTGAAGTCTTCTCCCCAGGCACAGACGACATAAAATAACAGGTTCTGATGCACGTCGATAAACGCAGTTAATCGCGTCGCACCATGTGGTACGACCAACCGCGGGGACCGGTTTAGTTTTGCCAAAATCTGTTCGGCAGTCAGCAGATCACTGCCAGGTCCAGCTGCGACCAGCGGTTCGTTCTGGTACTCGGCCATGAACGCCGCTTCGTCCTGCAGCCGGAGGTTCATCGCATGTTGAATCGCGGAGAGTTCGTCGTGGTTGAATCTCTCAGGCCAGGCAATGACGGCTCCCTCATCCATCGCCTCACGATTCTGCTCGTAGAACTCGGTTGCCTGCGTAAGGCCCAATTCGTTTCTTAGACTGTCGGCACGAATCTGAGCGTACTGCTGCCACAACTTTTCGTTGCTGGGGAAGGCATAGACCATCTTGGTACGCTCGCCTTGCCATTGCGGGTGTTTGTCCCGGTTCAGGATTCGGTCTGCAATGTCATCCGGGCGGATCACTGTGCATGGCATGATGCCTGATAT
>JANPHT010000664.1:0-4240 GCA_031424595.1 Planctomycetota bacterium | reverse complement strand
CAACAATCAGAATCGTAGTCAAAACGCATTTTGCCTTGCTGTGCCGCGATCCTCGCGAAGTGCTGAATCGAGCGTTACTAAATGTGCGTTCAATTTTTTGCGGTTCCACATCTTAACGGGCCTATGACGATAACGCATCTCTCGCTTTCGGCTGATTTTGAGACCATCAATGTTGTGCAAATCTGAAGTTGAACGTCATCCAGTGTGTCGGATCGGCGGCATCCGTGCGGCCTGAACAGCCACGCGGCACGATCTGTTCGTCAGCGACTTGATTGCCAAACAAGAATTCATCTGCATTATCAGAAGCAGGAGCGACTCGTACGCTAAAGTTCCGTATTCGCAGTGGGCGGGATGGAGCAATTCATCCATCTGGAAATCCCGCAGTAAGAGTCTATCGCCCATGCAACAGGTTACGGAAAGATGAATTACCGGATAGACTCTAACTGGACAGCGCCAGGTTCGGAGGTTTATGTCGTGTTTTTTGGTGGAACGGATTTGATTTTATCGGGGTCAACAGTCAACGTAGGCCCGCTCCTCGATCCATAAGGAGCCCCACGCGTGGAGCACCTGTGTCGAACTTGCTGTGTGACTGGCCGCGATTTTGACAAGTTTTGGGTGCTGCTTGTCCCCGTTTGCTGCTCACGCGATGCATTACTCCCCATCCGACAGCAGCACCGCGAAATTGAAAACCGGTTAGCACCTAACAACGGTCCGCCAGCGACTCCTGAGCAGTCAACACGGCGGCTTGCATCGCTGACCACAGCTGCTCAATATGAATTCGCTCTGTGTGTTCTGCACCGACAGAAACACGAACCATCCAGCGACCGTCCAGAATTGCCGGAGTCAGGTAGGCGAAACCTGAACGATTGATTCCATTCACCCAGCTAAGAGTGAACTCATCCAGCGCCTCCCCATTTGCCGCTGGCAACTCATATCGCAGACAAACAGTTTGCAGTGACACCGGAGCCAACACTCTCCAGCCTGGCGTTAAGTTTGCCTGTTCGGACAACCAACGAGCATTCAGAATGTCGCGTCGCAGCCGTTGCTGCAGACAGAGAATTCCCTGTTCCCGGATCAGAAACCATAGCTTAAGGGCTCGAAAGCGACGTCCTAATGGAAGTCCCCAGTCGCGATAGTTTGTCACCTGGCCGTCCGCAGATGTTTGCAGATAGCTGGGATTGGTTGACATGACTCGAATCAAATGTTGCGAGTCCCTAACGAAGTAGACAGAACAGTCAAATGCAGCACCCAGCCATTTGTGGGGATTCACAACGACGGAGTCAGCGAGTTCGATGCCATCCCACATCCAGCGGCATTCGGGCAAAATCATCGCGGACCCCGCCATCGCGGCATCAACATGCAGCCAGAGTCCGTAGCGAGTTGCGATCTCGCCAATCTGTCCGACAGGATCAATCGCCGTGGTGGTTGTCGTACCTGTGGTTGCCACGACGGCACAAGGGATTCGTCCGGAAGCCCTGTCATCCTGAATGGCGTTCTCCAGCGCATCCGGCTTCATTGCGAACGACGCATCGTGTCCGACAAGGCGAATATTGGCCCGTCCAAACCCCGCGAGCAGCGCGGCCTTGTCGACGGAGCTGTGACTATGAGCGGATACGTACACAACCAGAGGCTTTTCTTCTGCCTGCAGTCCGCCACGAACCAACGCATAGTTTGTGATTTTTTCTCGAGCCGAAATCAGTGCCACCAACGTGCTGGTCGACGCGGCATCCTGAATCACACTCTTCCAGACACTGGTCAATCCAACCATCTGTCGAAGCCAGTCCGTTGCGACCTCTTCAATCTCCGTCAACGCCGGGCTGGATTGCCACGCAAGGCCGAGGACGCCAAATCCCGTACTAAGAAAATCCCCCAGCACGCTGGCGAGCGAATTGTTGGACGGAAAATAACCAAAGAATCGCGGATGCTGCCACAGTGAAAGGCCCGGCAAGATCAGGCGATCGACATCGTTCAGGATTGCTTCGAATGGCTCCGGGCATTCCGGCGGAGTAACGGGAATGCTGGCTCGAATTTCACCAGGCGCGGTCTTTGCCATCACGGGAAGTGATTCCAGCCGCATCCGATAATCGGCGATCCAGTCGACAACCGCGTGTCCGTATTTTCGAAATTCTTCAGGCGTCATAGATAGCTCATAGGCGTGAGTCGCGGGATTCTAGCAGCATTCCTTACCGATGCGATCAACGACCTCAGGATCGGCCTTGGCCGTCGGGTCGCCATGCATTCCAATGGCAACGTCGCGCCTCATTCCTCAAGGGAAGATGGCTCATTGGCCGCTGTTCAGAGCGGTTCGGGGACTGAACTGTTTTCCAGTTGCTTTAACTGACCTGCAAACTCTCGCTGCCAGTCTTGATCGAAGTCGGCAGGACTTTCGCTCACTGTTTTCAGAACGCGACTCATCTCATCACAATACGACTTATAGGAATCCTGTTCGGTATCAATCGCGAACTGAGCAGCGCCTGACAGCGTGTCAAGGTATTCGATCCAGTCTTCTTCATCGAACCAGTCGGTCAATGCGAGTGCTCGATATTCGACCAGCGATTTTTCGTAGTCGGCCAACACTTCCTGAGGCGGGTCATCAAGCGCGCTTCTGAAACCGCCAAGATCTGACCAGCGACTCGCCAACGCTCCGTGCGCAAATGGATCGTCAGGATCATTCTTCAGACGAACCTCGGTAATAGCAATTATCGCCCTCGCGAGTCGTGCGGCGCTCTCAATGTTCTCTTCCGCCAGACGATCCTGCAGGAGCTGCGAAAACGCGTGAGACACACTGTAAAAAGCATCCCAGTCGGATCCTGCAGCCTGTGTTACTTTCTTCACCTGAACTTCGAATTCCCGTTTCGCACCTGAGAGAGCCTCGGCATTGCCGACATCTTCCCAATGCGACACCAACCGCTCCTGCAGCCGCAGAAGACTGAGGGAGCAATCGAGGTCGTCCGGATTGGCACTGACAAATTCCATCGCTCGCTGAATCGCCGATTCCAGATGCCTCAACGCCGCCGCGTCGTCGTTTTCCAGAATTGCTGCATAATATAAGTCGGCGGCAGTGAGCCAATTCAAAGCAGAGGCGACAGAATAGTCAGATTCTGCCGTCGTCAGCGAATCTGACAATGCCATGGATTCCTGCAGTGACTGACAGGCCGCATCACTTTCACCGGCTTCCCACTGAATGATCCCTTGCCTGATCAGCACATCAGACATCATAAACGAGGCCTCGTCCGAGGTGTCCTGCTGCCTCCGTTTTCGAGCAAAGGCGACAGCTTCCCTGATAGAGTTCTCCTCGTGACTCGGCGATTGCAAGTCCATGTCATCACGTGAACAGAGCACTTCGACAAGACACTTCATAACTTCGGTGTTGTCAGGGTTCCTTCTGAGCTCCGCTCGCAGAATAGACTCCGCCTGGGAAAGACAGCTTGAACCTTCTTCTTCTTCACCGAGCCGCGCTAGTAATTCCCCAAGCCGCCGAAGCGCGACCGCCGTAGGCAACTGAGGAGCGTTCTCAGAATCTGCCGAGAGACGCACTTTCCTGAGACCAGCGAGCGCGATCTGAAGTGTGTCTCGCTGCAACTCATCAATATCAGTCTCATCGTGATCGAAATGTTGCTGCAGTTCGAAAATCAATTTGCTGAGTGTATCCAGTGACGCATTGCTCTGTTCCTGAGCCACAACTGCGCTGAGACGCGACGCTTCGCTCGAAGCAGCAAGTCGAATTGAGGAATAGGCCATTACGGCGGAAAGCGTCACCAGCAGAAGCAATATCGTCGCACAAAGAGCCGACACAACGGGATTCCGACGACACCATTTCCAGAACCGCTCAGTCCTGCCAACGGGGCGAGAACGGATTTCGCGACCCGACAACCAGCGGTCCAGTTCTTCAATAAACTCGCTGGCACTCTGAAATCTTGACGCGGGATCTTTGGACATGCCTTTCAGACAGATCGTTTCAAGATCTTTTGGAATACCGTCGTTATACTTCCGCGGAGGCCGTGGATCTTCGTGCGCAACCTGCAGTAATGTCATTCGAACCGTACCGCGAAACGGCATCTCGCCGGTCAGAAGCTCATAGAAAACGACGGCCAGGGAATACAAGTCGCTGCGTGCATCCGTCGATTCAGGACGTGTCACCTGTTCAGGACTCATGTAGGCGGGCGTTCCCAGGATCGTTCCTTCCTGAGTCATCCGAACAGATTCCGCTTGTTCGACGGCGAGGCCGAAGTCGGTGAGT
>JANPHT010000663.1:0-5603 GCA_031424595.1 Planctomycetota bacterium | reverse complement strand
GCGGCAGCGGGGGCGTTTGTGGTCTCAGTCCCCAGCCGACATACCAGTTCTGGAGACTTCAGTATGAGCCGCCTGCAGATCCCCAGCTTGCTTGATGAGCGGCTGCATGCGCTCCTGCGATAGTTCCTTTCGCATGTCACTTCCAGCGCCGCCGGGATTGTCCCGGAACAAGCTCTGGCGATCTGCCGACATCATTTCAGCGACACTGTCACAGGAGTGTTTTTGCCGTCCTCGGGACTATGCAGGCCTTGTTCTGGTGAATTGGGGAAAATCCCACAGGCAAATCTGTCTGCACCAGGGAGGAGCGATTTTACGAAAGAGTCGCGAGGAAACCGGCCATCTCACCAGCAGCATGGGAGTTGCTCTGCTTTTGAGCCTCCATAATGCCTGCGGAATACGTCGCACGAGCTTCATCGACCCGATTGATTCTTGCCAGTTGCTGTCCGGCCATGAGAAAAGCAGGAACGTAGGGCACCGTGTCCTGGGTGAGGCTGGTAAGTAGTTCCAGACTGAGCTGATTCTCGCCTTCTTTTTCCAGTTCCAGCGCCAGCATGTACCTCAGCATTTGGTCGTGCGGATTGGCCTGAAGCATACCGTCCAATTTTTCTCGCCGTGAAGCCATGTCGTGACAAATCCTTTTCGTGTTGATTAAGTTTCAGATGCTGGCGGTATTATCCTGGCGACACTTCAATACGTCGTGGCTTGGCACGTGTGGCGCGCGGCAAGTCCACTCGAAGAACACCGTTAGAAAGCTTTGCCTGAATGCGTTCGTGATCGACCTCGTCACTCAAGATGAAAGAACGCAAAAAATCGCCAACCTGATATTCCTGATGAATGGCCGACATGGGCATAGAGTCTGCGTTCAGAATGCGGCCAAAAAGAGTCAGACGATTGTCCTGAACCTGCAGGTCCAGTCCTTCGGCGGTGACACCCGGCAGATCGGCGTACAAAACAAGTCCGTCGGCAGTTTCATAGATGTCGATCGGCGGATTAAAAAGTAAGCGCGGTTCGGCTGGCGGATTTGTTTCCGATGATGTGGACGGCGCCAGGGACTGAGATTCGTCAGGGCGACTCAGGTCTCGAGATTCGCTCATAGGTTTGTCCAAATTTCTGGTCAGCCGACAAAAGTGCGTGGCTTGATACTGGAAAGGCTTTACGGAGTTGACTTCACAACGCGGCCTTTGGGAAGAACAGATTGCTGATACGTCCAGGGCTTACGGGCTTTCATTAACCTTAATCTGGCGCGGAGTCGTAGACGGTGCCTTGGGAAGAGTGACTCTCAAAATACCGGCCGAATAGTCGGCCTTCATGGCATCCTCATCAACCCGATCCGGAAGTTGAATCGTTCGCTGCCAGGGACCGTGAAAACGCTCCTGCCGCCGAAAAGTGTCTTCACGAGCCTCTTCCGGGGGCAGTCGATTTCCTTTGATGGTCAAATAGCCGGAGGCGGTTGTGACTTCCAGTTGCTTCAGATCGACGCCCGGAATCTCCGCCATCAATACGTAGCTATCAACCATTTCCAGCAGATTAATCTGAGGAAACCGACGGCCAAATCGAACTCCATGCAACGTCAGATTGACGCCCTGAAGCAGTCGATCAACCTCGCGTTCCAGATCGCGGAACGGATCCCAGGATTGGCCCCAGCGAAACATTGGCATCTTAAGCTCCGAAAACGTCACTTTTCCCTGACAAATCTGATGGAAGACTACAGGGCTGCACACCATGTTCCAATGTCAGGAACGGAATTGGGTAAGTGACCAGGGAAGTGGCAAATCGCAGCAAATCCTGGCTGCATAATATCTTACGCCTCAAGTACTCCAATGATTCGATGTCTCATTTCACCTGCCAAATTGCCAGCATAGGCTCCACGACCAGTCCTCCGCGTGCTTCACTGCATCAAAGGCTCTCACTTCGTGATTGAACCAGAGTCGCTGAACTGGCAGGCGATGCGTTGTCCGAACGCAAAGGTTTCGCTCCAAAAGAGTTGAGTCAGGTTGCAAACCGAATTGGAATCCGTAGACCGTCAAAAGCCGGAGCGATATGCGCCGGAAGTTCTCTGCGGAGTTCGTCGTAATCAAGATCGTGCGACATATGCGTGAGGTAAGACTGGCGAGGTTTCAGTTGGCGAATCAGCTTGAGGGCCGCCTCCAGGTGTAAGTGCGTCGGATGTGGCTCGCGGCGAAGCGTGTCGAGCACCAGGACGTCAAGGTTCTGCAGTTGATCTTTGCTGCTGGCGGGAATGGTGGAAACATCTGTGCAAAAAGCCACATTCCCCATTCGATAGCCCAAAATTGGTAGGTCTCCATGCTTCAGACGAATTGACTGAACAGTCATTCCCAACACGGAAAATATCTGCCCATCAGCGATCCGTTCGAATCGCAATTTCGGAGCCGCAAACTGATGCGTATGCGAAGCAGGGTCAGTGAAAGCATAGGAGAACGATTGGCGGATCTGCTGCTCGACGATCTCTTCACAGTAGATGGGTACGGACGAATTCAGCTGAAAGCCAAAGATTCTGAGGTCGTCCAATCCCATAATATGATCGGCGTGAGCATGAGTCATCAATGCCGCACGAATCAGCGTGGCACGTTCTCGAATCAACTGAAGTCGCAGTTCCGGGCCCGCATCTATGATCATCTCCCCATTTGAGCCTCGCACCAAAACACCCGAGCGGGTTCGGCGATTCCGAGGATTGTTGGACAGGCACACCGGGCATCGACAACCAACAACGGGGACTCCAATACTTGTGCCCGTCCCCATAATGATCATTTCGGCATCGGAGTCGCCGCCCGCCGCATGTCCAGATTCTTCCGCCACCGTGTCCACAACTTTGATTCCTGACTCCGTCTCTCGTTCCCAGTCATCTGGAAATCCTGCATTTGGGTGATATCCCTGAAGTTTGGCAGTTTCAAAGCTGAATGAAAGCGACCAGGGCAGGTTCCGCGTTCGGAAGATCGGCACGACTCAGGATGACAACCCCCTGCGATGGGCTTCAGCAGATTTTGCCCCTGAATTAAGCCGTTCGGCAAACTTTTACATGTCATTGGGCGGAATTTGGAAAAGCATCTCTTCAGGTGATGTTAAGTTTTTCCGGTCATGGAAGTCTTACCGATCATAACGGATATCCGTCATCGCGCGGCGAACGGCAGGAAGACAATCCGCACCTGAGTGCGGCGCATTCTGAATCAGCGGCTTTGGCTTGCTGAGAGGGCATAAGACAATGTGGAACTGGCGAGCCAAACACTCACGTAAACGAAACAGTAAATCCGTCGCTGGCGAAATGGTCATCGAGCATCTCGAAAACCGTGCCCTGCTGGCTGGAAATGTCGTGGCAAGCCTGTCGGGTTCTCACCTGACAGTGACTGGCGATGCGGCGGATAATTCCGTTGAGATCACCGTGTTGAGTGGCCAGGTTCAGCTGCGAGGCCTTAATTCAACGACAATTAATGGCGGGGCGGCGGCGTTTGTGGTGGCTGCAAATACAGACACCGTGACTGGCAACGTCCTGATTCATTTGGCTGGCGGCAACGACTCCCTGGGATTCAGCCGAAACGTCAGATTTGACGGAATTGTCGACGTCCATGGTGAGGCGGGAAATGACACCATCGCGATCAACAATGTGACGTTCAATACTCAGGCCTATTTCTGGGGCTATGCAGGTAACGACACGTTCACCGTTCAGGACTCGATGGCAGAAGGATTGTTCATAATCCATGGCAATCTGGACAATGACCTTGTTTCGCTGACGAACGTGACACTCAAGGGCCTCACAGAGATCAAAGGGCAGGATGGCGATGACGGCGTGTCTCTGAACAACGTAACCAGCAGCGCGCCGCTTGAGATCAAGACTGGGTTTGGTGATGATGATGTGACGATCCGGAATTCGACGATTAATGGCTCTCTGCTGATCAAGACTAAGCAGAATTCTGATGCCGTGATGCTGGATGACAACACGTTCGGCAGTACTGTCCATATCAACCTCGGTCGGGATAATGACGGTCTGATTGTTCGGGACACAAACACCTTCAACGGAGCATTCTCTGTCCAGGGTGGCGACAGTCGCCGCAATAATCAGTCAGACTTTGTTGATGGAGACGCCGTCAGTATTGGAAATGCCAATATTTTCAACCAGGGTCGGCGGGTCCGGAAGACGGAGTCCACAACGATTCCTGCTGCAGGCAACGATCGATTCGATGCCGCAAGTACGGGGCTGATTGCACGCGCTACGGCGGCCGACACCGCAGGGAAGAATCTGACAGCGCTCACGCTTTCCTCCACGGCATCTGCGGACACGAATAAGTCACTGACGTCCGATGGTGTTTTGATCACCAAGGATGCAAATGTGTCTGTCAGCGGCACAACGCTGGCAGGGGCGACGTTGACGGTCGATGCAGATAATGACGGTCAGTTCGATGATGGCACCGTGACAGCGGACTCATCGGGAGCGTACACCGTTCCCGTGACAGTGACTCGTGGAGACCTTTACACGGGTGATTCGACAACCAACGATCAGTTAACCGGGCTGCAGACAATCAGAGTTCGTTCAACATTGAATACGGAAACTGCTGATGCATCCGTGACTGTTGATCTGATCAAAAACACGAACGCCCTGGTAAAGTTCAGTTCAACGACTGATACAGGATCGGCTCAGGAATACTTCGTGGAAATGTTCAGTGCTGAGGCCCCGGGCACAGTCGGCAACTTCCTGAATTACTCAACATCCGGTCGGTTTGAAAACTCCATCATCCATCGATCAGTGGTCAGTGGTTCTACGCCGTTTGTGATTCAGGGCGGTGGATTCACTGTAGAAGATAGTCTTGTCGGCGTCGTATCCAAAGACAACACCATTCAAAGTGAGTTCAATACCGCACGGGGAAACAATCGCGGTACCATCTCGATGGCCCATCCTGGTGATACAAACCAGGGATCGAGCGAGTGGTTTATCAATCTGAGCGATAATACGGACCTGAACCAGGACATCGTGAGCAGGCGGCATACTGTCTTTGGACGTGTTGTTGGCAATGGAATGACCGTTGTTGATGCGATTCATGCGTTGACGGAGAAAAACCTCACGACCGAAACGGGATTATCGGCGTTGACCGATGTGCCGTTAAGAAAGACTTTCATCGACTTCACACGTACGCTTTCCGGAACCGTTGCCACGACTGCCAACAGCAGTCAACTCATTGGAACAGGAACCAAGTTTACGACTGAACTAAGAGGCAGCATTAACTCGGGGTCTCCACGGTCACGCATTCAGATTAACGGACAGTCCTTCTTCGTTGCGGCGATTGCAGACGATACGCATTTGACGCTAACGACAGCGCCGACAACGGCGGGTACGGGGCTGGCTGCCAAATCAGACTTCGAAAATGAAAATGAATTTGTGCGGTTCTCGTCGGTCGCAGAAGTTCTTAAGAGTACTTAAACAAAATAGATAATGCCCAATGTTCCAACCCTGTTGGGCGCAGAGTGTTCGTCACAACGCAGTCGACGGTTTCCGCCTTTCGCGACTAAGGAATGGACAAAGGATCATAATATGGGATCTCAGTCAACGCCGAACTGACGCAGGTAGCGACCCCAACAATGCAGAAGCTGGCGGC
>JANPHT010000662.1:0-17671 GCA_031424595.1 Planctomycetota bacterium | reverse complement strand
GTTCACTGTATTCAATAATCTCTGCGTGATCGTCCACATCGACGAGTACTCCCATTCGCTCCGTCGGACTGGTCTTGCGAACAACGTTGGTCGTCAGCATCGATTTTTTCTGCACATGGAATCCAATCAAGGCAGGATCTGAGATGATGACGGTCGGATTATCAACCTGATGATAGAAGACATGTTCGATGCCTTCCTGCTGCATGCGATCCAGAAGTCCGGCATTCTTTAATGCCATGATCAGGCCACCATGTCCATCAGGAGACAGAGCAAGCCCTGATGGACTACTCAACAGAATTCTGCCCGTCGCAGCATCCAGTGCCGGAAGGCTCCCTTGTATGAAGAACGAGACACTGTCCCCTGGCATGCCGAAGTAATCATTGGCCTCAAAGAACTTGACGGTTTCCTGGTGCGTTGCGTCGCTGGTCATGATCAGCCAAAGCAGGCTCGCGCTGTGACGACGGCGACGGGCCTGAATCTGCTCGGCAAAAATCTGGAACAATGTGCGGTCCGAAACAGGCCCGATCGGAAACATTCCTTTGGGATGATCGAAGCCCAGCCGAGTACCCTGGCCGCCCGCCACAGTCACCACGGCCACTTTGCCCGATCGAAGTTCTGCTTCGCCAAGGACAGCCGCTTCTTTCCAAAACTGAGTATCTTGCTTATTAACGGGCTGCCGAATCACAGTCCTGGGCGACACGGCCCGTTCAATCCTGGCGACCGACGAAGAATCCTCGGATGTTTTTTTTTGGTTTGATTCCCAAATTTCACGGAGCTGCTTCAGGTCTGTACTTGTCAGTTCCGCGACCAGTTGGTTCCGTTCAGAGTCAGTCAGCTGATCCCAGAATCGAATGGTATGCTGCTGCGAAAATTGATCAACAGCGTGGCGAATGGCAGTTGGGACTGTACTCATGTTCCTAAGGTAACCTGTAAACCCGGAGATTCGCGGAAAATACTCCACAAGAGAGAATTCTGGCTTCATTGGCGGCGATCGACAAATGAGCATTCTTCTTTTGGCAAATCTCCCGCGGCCAATGTGCGGCCACATCATCGTCAAACTCGCCCAATCGTTACCAGACGAACTTTCTTGCTGGCGGCGCTCACCAGACTGTCTCGGAAACCAGGAGGAGTGGTCGTTTTCGCTTGCCTGTCTGCCTTTCAGGGCTGTAAGTTTGGCCAACAAAACCAGCTGCAACTGCGTACATCATCTGTGCAGACGCATTGCGCACCCGCATTTGCTGGCCCCATTCCTGTTGACCTGAGAGATTTTTCGCGTGACCGGCGACGAAAAGACAAACAACGAACTGCAGAATTCCAACGATCCTTCGAAATCTGTGACTCGGCCTCCCAAGTCCGTGTTTTCGGACGACTTCGACGATCCTGAGAAAAAACGCGATCAGGATGAACTGCCGGAAGATGAACCGCTGACGCCCGAATTGGTTGAGGAAGAAGCGATCCGGGGCGACTTCATGCTGAGATGGGCCGCCATCTTTTTAGCCATTCTGATGGCGTTTGGGCAGTTGAATGACACAAAACCGCTGGTTCTGATCCGGTCTGGTGATCAGATGCGTGCCAACGGGTTTCTGCCATCTCGCGGTGACCAGTTTTCGATCACTCTTGACGGCAAGTCTGTAACCAACGTCAGCTGGTTGTTTGATCATGTTGTCAGTTTGTCGTGGCTGGCCGGCGGCGAGAAAGGCCTGACACTTCTCAAAGTTCTCGTCGCTGCCATTTCTGCTTTTCTACTGGTTCGGATTTCGATCCCTGGCGTGTCCAGCTGGTGGACGTCGATTTGTGCGGTCTTCGCCATCGTGGCCTGTTCGTCGGATTTTGTGCCTCTGCCTGAATTGATCACAATCCTGGGAACAACGCTGACCATGAGCCTGCTGGCCAGACATCGGCTTGGAAAAGTCGATGGTCTGATCTGGAAACTACCCGTACTTGTCGCCATCTGGTGTAACTTCGATTCGCGTGCCTGGGTTGGAGCGGGTGTCATTTTCGCTTATGCCGTTGGGGCAACGATGAGCACCCGTCTGGCTGCAAGAAAGCTGACTCTGGCCGCAGCAGCGGAACAGAAGTCGCTGATGATTCCAGCGGTTTTGAGTGTCTTAGCACTTCTCGTCAATCCGTTTCACATCAATTCACTGCTGGCCCCAATGACGACTTACTCCATCGAGTACCCGGCGATGCAGGCGCAGCGGAGACTGGATACGGATGCGGCCAGGATTCGATTCGATGGTCGGGTTGATAGCTATTCGATCCTTAATCCCGATGCGATCGCCTTATTCGACCATTCTCAAGTGGCGGGGCTCGCGGTGCTGTTGATGGCATTCGTCGTACTCCTGCTTGCAAGAAGCAGCAGAGACCTGGGATTTCTGGGCGCGTTACTTTTTGTGACTGGACTTTCCGTGCTGGCCGCTCATGAATTGCCGGCGGCCTCAATCGTCGCGGCCGTTGTCGCGGGCGTTGCCGCTCAGGACTGGTACCGTCGTTCCTTTAATATGAAGTATTCTACCGACAATTCCGAACTGCTGTTCTCTCGAGGTGGTCGTGCGGCGACCGTTTTGGCCCTGGCAATGGTTGGGTTTTGCGTTGTTGCATCGCGGCTCCCGGGTGCTATGCCTCTCGGTTTCGGGTTTGACGCAGAAACGAAGATCACGATTGATACTTTCAAAGAACAGATCGCCGATCTGGACCCTGAAGCTCGCGTTCTGCACACGCTGATTGAACAGGGTGATATGCTGATCTGGAATGGTCGAAAGAGCTTCGTCGACAGTCGTGTGATTCCGTTTGGTCGACGGGGTGATCTGAATTCTGTCTTCGGCAAACATGGCAATGTGCTGGACACAATGCTGTTGCAACGACTCGATCAACCTGCGGAGCCGCCAAAGTCTTCCGATCCCAAAGAGAAGGAGCGGCTGGAAGCCGAACGCCTGGGAAAAATCGCCGCTGCCCGAGGTACCCTGGATGAGTTTAAGATTACTCATATTATGTCACGACTGGCTCCTCCGGGAAAAGCTGACTTCGGTTCTGTACGCAACTTGTCAGCGACAGGCGAATGGCTGCCGATCAGCATAGGACCGTCAGCCGCCATCATGGAGCGAGTGACGCAGAACTTGTCGGAGCAGGAGTTCGCCAGGAAGGCCATTAATCTTCCGAAGAAGGCCTTCCGAGAGAGTGAATTACCTCCGACGCCCCTGCGACAATTTGCAACACCGCCGAGCTTCTATGAAAAATACGTCTACCGCCAACGCCGCGCGACGACTGCCAATAAGCGAATGGGGACCCATTATCTGGAACTGACGGTGAAAGAACCTCAGTCCCTCCCGCAGGCTCAGTCGGCATTGGCTTCTCTGAATCTGGCAGTGCGTCATTTCAACCTGTCACTGGCAGAAGCACCCGATGATGCTGAAGTCTTTCAGATGCTGGGGCAGTCCTACGCCATGCTGGGAATGATGGAGCAACTATTGGAAGGACAAATGGCCAGTGAACGCCTGAAGCAGGTGCGGTATCTGCAGGCCATCACGGCCCTTCGTCAGGCGACACTGATTGACCCAGCCAGCAAAGCGGGATGGCTGAGTTTGTTTCAGCTTTATCAAACGCGCAATCGACTCGATCTCGCAAACGAAGCGCTGACGACCTGGCTGAAACTGGAAGATGAGAATCCTCAGGGCAGCGGAGATGAATATGAAGAAACACTCACTCAGATGTATCTGAGAAAACGTGAGTTTGAAGATCAAATAACAAAGTCTGATGAACAAATCGAAGCCACTGTCAAACAGCAAACGGCAGCTATTCAAGAGCAGGCCGAAGCAAAAAAAACAGCCGCTGTTGCTGGTGATACGGAAGCAAAAAAACCGGAAGAAGCGGAAGCTGAAGAGATCATGCAATTGATCGTTTCTGCCATGACTTCAAATTCCGCAGGCCGCCCCCGGAAGGCTCTTCAGACTCTGCAGGAGAAAGTGGCGATCGTCGATGCCAACCCTCTGGGTCGAATTCTGATGTGTCAGATCCTTCTGGAAACGGGAGAATTGGAACAGGCCCATCAAAAGCTGAGTCTGCTGAGTGAAGGTGCTCGTAAGCAGCCGGAAGCACTGGCCGGTATTGAGTGGCAACTCTATGCCGCGATCTCACAACTCGGCATCGCTGACTATGCTTCTGCGTCAGATATCCTGACTTCACAGTTCAACCAGCTGAACAAGCAGTCCGCCTCGCCACAGTTGTACTCGGGTGTTTTATATTCGTTGCCGCTGGTTGCGGACGTGAACCTGGCCCTGAATGAGTTCATTCCCGTCTGGCCGTTCAGAAACGGTCAAATCACAGCTGAAACTGTCCGCAACGCGAATGAAGGTCGAGCAGAAATGTCTCTACTTCTGGCCCTGCTGAAGCTGGAAGAAGGCGAGCTGGTTGATGCTCGGAAGATCATGACGCGAATCATCACGGATTTCGGAGAAACTCGGTCACGTACTCTGGCGACTGTGTACTTTTCGATGATGGACGAAAATGCAGATTCGATCATCGACCAGACCCGGACCAAGACCTGGGAGGAATTCGAATACCCTGGTGAGAAACTTCCGACTGACACAACAAATCCGGCCGGCACCTCGACTAAGCCTCCGGCAAGCATTGCGGCTCCCCAATGATCAGTGATGCTTCGATGGCGATGCTGCATGTTCTGAACATTGCCTTCTTCACCGGGCATACCGCTTTCATTGTATTTAATCTGACTGGCTGGGCCTTCCAGAGAACACGCAAACTGCACCTCCTTTGCCTCGGGGCAACGATGTTCTCGTGGTTTGTGATGGGAGCGGTAAAGGGCATGGGATATTGTTTGTGCACAGACTGGCATTTTCAGATTCGCCGTCAACTGAGTCTTCCGGTCAATGTTCACAGCTACATCCAGTTGATGGCAGAGGTCTTCTTTGGACTGAAGGTGGATCGAATGACGTCAGACATTCTCGCGGGCGGCGGATTGCTGGTCCTACTTGTGATCACGCTGATTGCATGGACTCGTAGTCCGTTTCAGAATCGTTCCACCACCTGACTTGTTATCATGCCGCAATGAACATACCCACCATTTCAGACATCCCGGAATCATCGGCCCCAGAGCAGAGAGGGTGGATTCTGGCCTGGCTGCAATTAATGCGTTTGCCGACAGTGTTCACCGCGTTATCGAATATTCTTTGTGGATTCCTGATCACGCATCGCACGCCGCGTTTACGAGTCGCTGAACTGTTCGACCAGACAGAACTGTGGATGCTTCTGGCATCCACGGTTGGACTTTATCTCGGTGGCATGGTTCTGAACGACGTCTTCGATTCGACTGTGGACGCAGTCGAACGCCCCGAGCGTCCGATCCCTTCCGAAAGAATTTCGAAGAGAGCAGCCGCCATATTCGGAACGTTTCTGCTGCTGGGTGGAATAGGAGCGGCCGCAGCGGTTGGCACGCCAAGCCTGCTGATCGCCGCGATGATCGTTCCCTGCGTACTGGCCTACAATGGTTTTCTGAAGTCCACGATTGCAGCTCCACTCGGCATGGGTGCTTGTCGCTTTCTGAACCTGATGCTGGGGGCCAGTGCTGTGGCAGATGTCAATTCACTTTGGCAAACCACGCCGGTTACAATCGCAGCCGCTCTTGGGATTTATATCGTTGGTGTCACCGTTTTTGCTCGCAACGAGGCCGGACAAAGCAATCCGATCATGCTGATCATCGGCATGGTACTCGTGGTCTGCGGGATCAGCATCGACGCATGGCTGATCGGCAATGCCGGAGCGACGTTGGCCTCCATCAACGGAAGCCGTATGGCTTTGCTGATTCTCTCCCTCAATCTTCTGATGCGCGCGGCCGCTGCCGTTCCGGCACCGTCGCCAAAACGAATTCAGAAGACAGTCGGGCTGATGCTGCTATGCATTATCTTCCTCGACGCCATTATGGTGTTCGCCATGACGGCCGATGCCAAACTAGCGGCACTTGTCATAATGCTGGTCGCACCTGCATCACTACTGCGACGCCTGATTCCGATGAGCTGACTGGGACACCATGCTTATCCATGGGCCACTCCTCTGGTCCACGGCCACGCGATCAAAGACCGCTCACGATCGTCAGTGAGCACCGGGGACTGTACCCGTATTTCCGGGGTCAGTGGGATATTGGCCTGGCTTGTCAACTGCGTACCAGCGGCCAATGACGTCGTGCCAGTCACCCGAATTAGTCACGGCAATGAAGGCTGCCCGGACAGACGATGCCTCGGGATGCCAGCCGGAATAATGAATGCAGAATTTCCGCAGTTGCCTCGACACCTGATCGGCAGGAAGAACCTGCTCAGCCAACCGGAAATGTTCGCAAATCACTTCTCGCTGTTCATGAACCGCAGGCGCGTTTGGTAACGGTTCACCTCTCAACAGGGCAGCAGCCTGACCGAAAATCCAGGGGTTGCCAATCGAGCCGCGAGCGGCGGTGACGCCATCGACACCGGTTTCCCGGAGCATGCGGACGCAATCAGCGGCGGTGAACAGGTCGCCGCTGCCGAGCAAAGTGCGATCAGGAAAACTCTGACGGACTTCTTTCAGAAACGACCAGCGGCTGGGGCCGATATACTTCTGCTCAACCGTTCGTCCATGCACAGTGACGGCGGCAACCTCCAGTTCAAATGCCATTTCGATAATGCGGAAGAAATTGTCGCGACTCTGTTGAGTGTCATCGATCCCGCGTCGCATCTTTACGGTTACCGGAATTTCGGCCGGAACGGCATCCCGCACGCACCGCAGGATCTGGATCGCGACGTCCGGCTGTCCGAGATGGTAACCGCCTCGACATCGTCCAGCTGTTCGTTTCGCCGGGCAGCCAAAGTTGATGTCAATTACATCGAACCCTGCTTCGATCAGTTTCTTCGCCGCTGATGAAAATTCGTCCGGCTCCGAACCCATCAACTGGGCACCGGCCGGGTGATCGCCGTCTTCAAGGTACAAGTGATGGCGAGTCTTCGCTCGATCCTTCAGCGAACTGACAAACGAATCCGTCATCACCTCGCAGATCGTATACGGCGCGCCCATCTGTCTCGCGAGGGCTCGCATGGGCCAGTCACTGTAGCCACTCAGTGCGGCCTGAACGACCGGACGATCAAGTTGGAAGGGGCCTATGGTGAGCAAAAGGACGTTTCTCTGAATGTGGACGAGGCCGACTCAAGACAGATCGGTCTACTGCAGGCCAACCTGCCCCAGATCGATGTCGCAACCGATACGACTGTATCAGCTTGGCGGATCGTATCGCTTTTTCCGGCTTTTCGCATTTCATCAGCCACAGACTGCATCACAAGCGATCCAACCAATCGATTTGATTCCTAAAGGCCGTTCAATGTGTCCCGTTCGCCGCGTTGAACTTCGCCAGAGTCCCCTAAATTCACCGACCAGGATGGGCAATTGGAACTAAGGTTTCGAATACCCCACTGCGATGACTCGTCATGGGAACAAACGTCGGTACTCGGCCACACACTCGTTCTAATCTGCGATCCAATCATGTTGGTGAAGGAATCCCCGAGCAGTTCATTCGGCTCATCGCTCGCCTTATCGCGAGTGACCGATGCCGCGTGCACTCAGATTTTGACGATCAATCTGGAAGACTACTTTCAGGCCGGGGCCTTTCATCAGTACATCAGTCCGCGGAACTGGTATCGGTTCGAATCGCGGTTGCAAAAGAATACGGAAGAGACACTGGCTCTGCTGGAAGAGCACGACACGCAGGCGACGTTCTTTGTGCTGGGCTGGATCGCGGAAAAGTATCCGGGACTCGTGCGGCAGATCGCGAATGCCGGTCATGAAATCGCCAGTCGAGGCTTCTTGCATCAGCCGTTGCTGAAGGTCACTGCAAAAGCTCGCCGCGAAGATCTGGTACGCTCAAAGGAATTGCTGGAAGACACGATCAGTCGCGAAGTGATCGGATTCCGCCTTTCGGATGGATGGCTGAAGAAGAGCGATCTCGGATTTCTGAATGAGCTTCAGGACGCTGGCTACGCTTACGACTCCAGCCTGATGCCTCGTCGTCGCGATTTCATGAGGCAGCCGTGGAGACGGTTCATTCACGAACATCAATGCGATAACGGCGGCTCCATTTTGGAGATTCCTCCTTCGACAACGCCGATGGCCGGAGCCTGGATGCCGATCGCTGGTGGAAATTATCTGCGTCAGTTGCCGGACAACATGATGCAGACCGCCATTCAAAAATGGCAGGAAACAGAAATATCGCCGTTCGTCATGTACTTCCAGGTCTGGGAACTGGATGCTGAACAGCCTCGGCTGAGCGTCACCAGCCGACTGACTCAGATGCGACATTACCGAAATCTCGGCAAGTATCGCACGTTGCTGCCTCAATATCTGAAATCAGCGAAGTTCACCTCAATCGCCGAACATGCGACGATGGAGAACAGCCCGCTGGCAAGTCTGGAAAGTCGTGCTTGCAAGGTGTCTCAGCAAACTATCAATCGACGATGTCGTGATGCTGCAGAAGCTGCACGATTGGCGGCCGGTCAGGGGTCATCCTGCGATCTGAAGCAATCGGTTCGGCCCGCTGTGACGCTGGTCATCCCGTGCTACAACGAAGAATCAACTCTGCCCTATCTGCATCGCACGATGCAGTCGCTGAAACATGAGCTTTCGCGGCAGTGGGATCTGAAGCTTTTGTTTGTCGATGACTGCAGCAAAGACAACACGTTCGAACTGTTGAAAGTGCTCTTTGCCGACGACTCCGACGTTCGCCTCGTGCGTCATGAAACCAACCGAGGTGTTTCCGCAGGCATTCTGACCGGCATCAACGCGGCGACCACTGAGATCGTGGCCTCGATCGACGCAGACTGCTCTTACGACCCTCACGAACTGGCTCACATGCTGCCGCTGATGACCAGAGACGTGGCGATGGTCACGGCGTCTCCTTATCACCGCGACGGCAAGGTCAGCAACGTGCCAGGCTGGAGACTGATTCTCTCGCACACGCTGTCCATGATGTACCGCACTCTGCTGAAGCAGAAGCTATCGACATGGACGAGCTGTTTTCGAATCTACCGCAAGCAACAGATCGTCGATCTGCCGCTGGTGGAGAACGGGTTCCTCGGTACCGCCGAACTGGCGGCTCAGTTGAGCCTTCACGGAAGAAAGATTGTCGAGCATCCGGCGACTCTGGAGGTCCGGCTGTTCGGGTTTTCAAAGATGAAGACTGTCAGAACGATTCTCTCCCATTTGCGACTGCTGTCCAAAGTCGTCGCCGGTAAATGGCGAGAACCGCAGGGAGCGGCAAAAAAATAGTCGATTAATGGCATCCGCTGGCGTCAGCGTGAGTGCACTCAGCGAAACGCGTCGCCGTTGGCTTGCCGTTAGACGACGTCACACCGAAAACCTCGAACCGAAGACCTCAAACCGAAAACCTGTTTCCCGAAAGAACCGGACCCATGAACACCAAGATTACACTGCCATCTGACCAGGACGCAACCGGACGAACATTTGGACCTGAAGAGCTGGAAGCAGTGCGACAGTGCCTGGCGACCGGAACTTTGACCAGCACGAAGGGCAACTTCGTGAAGCAGTTGGAAACCAAGTTCGCTGCCAGAATCGGAGCGAAGTTCGCCTACGCCTGCTCGAGCGGGACAGCCGCCGTTCACTGCGCGATCGCCGCACTGGACACCGAGCCGGGCGACGAAATCATCACGACATCCATCACCGACATGGGAGCCATCACGCCGATCATCTTCCAGGGCGCGATTCCGGTTTTCTGCGATGTGGATCCACATACCTACAACGTGACTGCTGAAGCGATTGCTAAAGTCATCAGCCCGAAGACCAAGGGCATCGTGGTCACTCACCTGTTCGGCAACCCCTGCGACATGGGACCGATCATGGAGCTGGCAAATCGCCACGGCATACCAGTCATCGAAGATTGTGCTCAGTCGTTCCTGACGACTTACAAGGATCAATACGTCGGAACGTTTGGAGCCGTCGGCAGCTTCAGCCTGCAGCAGGGCAAACACATTACCACCGGCGAAGGTGGCATCGTCACAACTAACGATCCAGCCCTGGCTCGCCGCATTTATCTGTTCATCAACAAGGCCTGGGGCTACGGCGACACGAAGCCGGACCACTACTTCATCGCTCCAAACTATCGCATGAGCGAACTCCTGGGCGCCGTGGCTGTGGCCCAGCTGGACAAGTTGGATGCCGTTGTTGAATCACGAGTTCGCACAGCGGCCGCTCTGACGACGGAACTGGCCGGCCTGCCAGGAATTGAAACTCCTGCCATCACCGAAAACAGTATTCATACGTTCTGGAAGTACTGTCTGCGAGTTGACGAAACCGTCATTCCAGGCGGCACTATGGCTCTGGGAGCCGCTCTGAAGGATTACGGCATTCTGTGTGCGCCACGGTACATCCAGAAGCCCGCGTTCGAATGTCAGGTCATCAAAAATCAGGTGACGTTCGGCACCAGCCGCTGGCCGTTCACTCTGGCCCGCCCAGAAGCCACGGACTACAGTCGCTGCCACTTCGAAGGCACCTGGAACGCTCTCGAACACGTGCTCGTGCTTCCGTGGAACGAAAAGTACACGGATGAGCACATTCAGTATTTGGCAACAAACATTCGCAACGCAGTGATGGCTCTGACGAACAAGGTCGCTGTTGGCTAAGTCCCCAGCGACCATTGAATCGCGAATCACGCCTCGTTCCGAGGCTCCAGCCTCGGAACGAGTTAACGCATTAGTCATTAATTCCTGAACACTTGTCATTTCTCCGGAGTCTCTCATGATCGCTCGTACTCAACCAACTTTTGTCATCGTGGGAGCCGGCGGGATTTCGCGATCGTATGCTCAGGCGTTTGTGCAGGGGCTGCCTTATCAGATTGTCGGAGTCGCCGACATTCGACTTGAATCGGCTCAGGACGTTGCCACGATGTGCAACGTTCCGGCCTACGACAACGTCGAAAAGATGATCGACGACCTGAAGCCAACGGCCGCCATCGTTTGCACGCCGCCTTCCACCCATCCGGAAATCTGCTGCAGGCTCATGGAACACGGCGTTCACGTCCTATGCGAGAAGCCTCTGGCCATCAGCACCGACGAAGCCATTCGCATGGCGGAAACGGCTCAGCGATGTCGAGTCGTCTTTTCAATGGGCTCGAAGTTCCGCTTTGTCGCAGACGTTCAGAAGGCTCGCGAGATCATCGACTCGGGAATTCTGGGCGACATCATCCTTTACGAAAACACGTTCGCCGGTTTCTGCGACATGTCCAAACGATGGAACAGCAATCCCGCAATCAGCGGCGGTGGCGTTCTGATCGACAACGGCACACACTCCGTCGACATCCTCCGCTTCCTGCTCGGCAACATCACCGAACTGCAGGTTGTCGAAGGCAAGCGAATCCAGAACCTGCCAGTCGAAGACACGGCTCTGATCTTCGCTCGCACCGAAAGCGGTGCAATGGGCAACATCGACCTGTCATGGAGCCTGAACAAAGTCCGAGCCGACTTCATCAGCATCTACGGTTCGAAGGGAACGCTGTCGGTCGGCTGGAAAGAATCTAAGTACAGACTGGCTGACCAGAAGGACTGGACCGTCTTCGGAAACGGTTACGACAAAGTGGCCGCGTTCGGTAACCAGATCAAGAACTTCGGCGGCGCGATCTGCGGCACGGAAGAATTGATCATCACTCCGATCGACGCCATCGCCTCAGTCCGAGTTATCGAAACTGCCTACGCTGCTCTTCGATCCGAAAAGTGGCACCAGGTTACTGCCACCGCCCAGTTCAGCCGCAAAGTCGCTGGCGGTCATGTTGTGAGTCACTAAGGGAAGAGTGTTCAGTTTTCCGTGTTCAGTTTTCAATACTGAAAACAGTGCACGAAGGGCTGACACTATCGAATGAATGCGTTTGCTTTTCCTGAACACTGAAAACTCTGCTATGCCTCGTATCCATCCCACCGCCATCATCGAATCCAACGTCCAATTGGGCGAAGGGACTTCTGTTTGGGACAACGCCCACATTCGGCACGACGCGGTGCTCGGTGAGCAATGTGTGGTCGGTGGCAAGTCGATGATCGCGTACGAAGTGAAGATCGGCAATCGAGTGAAGATCAACTCGAATGCCTACATCTGCAACGGCGTGGCAATCGAAGACGGTGTGATGATCAGTGCCGGGACGATCTTTACAAACGATCGGTTTCCACGAGCGACAACGCCGGATCTGAACGAGCTACGTTCGTCCGAGCCGGATGAACATACTTTGGCTACAGTGGTTCGCGAGGGGGCGACCATCGGAGCCGGATGTATCGTCGGCTGCAATCTTGAAATCGGCCGCTGGGCAATGGTGGGCATGGGGTCCATCGTGACGAAGTCCATTCCGGATTTCTGTCTCGCGATCGGAACACCCGCCCGAGTCATCGGCGTCGTCTGCCGGTGCGGCGAACCCGTCCATCGCTTCAACGATGGCGACAATTCGTCACCCGTCGAAGCGAGCTGCCAGTGCGGTCGATGCTATTCAATCAACGGGCAGGTCGTGACTGAGTTGCGTGTTGAGTGTTCAGCTTGCCGTGTTGAGTCGTGACGGTTCCTCGGGTTTTCAGTTTTCGGTTTTCGGAAGGGACGAGAACCGGGATTGGAGTACCGTTCGTCTGCATTAGTCATTAGTCATTGCCGCCGTCCAACCAGCGTTCTCCGAAAACCTTTAACCGAAAACCTCAAACCCATGCAAACTCACTTCGCAGTCCTCGGCGGCGGCATTCTTGGGATGACACTGGCGTTGAGACTCACTCAGCAGGGCCACAAAGTTACGCTGCTCGAAGCGCGCCAGAACCTTGGCGGCCTGGCCGACGCGTGGAAGATCGGCGATTGCACATGGGACCGTCACTATCATGTGACGCTCATGTCCGACATGCATACCCGAAAAGTGCTGACGGAACTGGAACTCGAAGATCAGATGGAGTGGGTCGAAACGAAGACCGGGTTCTTCACCGACAACACAATGCACTCGATGTCGAACACCGTCGAGTTCCTCAAATTCCCGCCACTCCGCATGATCGACAAGCTGCGACTTGGCGGCACGATCTTCTATGCGGCTCGAGTCAAAAACTGGAAAGCCCTGGAGAACATCTCCGTCGGCGACTGGTTGACGAAGCTCTCCGGCCAGCGAACCTTCGAAAAGATGTGGCTACCGTTGCTGCGATGCAAGCTGGGCGAATGCTGGCGAGAAACCTCCGCCGCGTTCATCTGGGCCACAATCGCTCGCATGTACGCCGCTCGCCGAACGGGACTGAAGAAGGAAATGTTCGGCTACTGCCGCGGTGGCTATGCAAACATTCTGGAACAATTCACGAACAAGCTGCAATCTCTGGGAGTCGAAATCTGTTGCAGTGCACCGGTCCGGAGCGTTCGCACCGCCATCGACGGACGTCTGACGGTTCAGTTTGCCAATCATGATCGAGTCTTCGATCGTGTCGTCTCCACGCTGCCAACGCCGGTGATGAGCCGCATTTGTCCGGAGTTGAACGACAGCGAAAAGAGGCTGTTCGACGGCGTGCGTTACCACGGCATCGTGTGTGCATCCGTTCTTCTGAAGAAAAGCCTTTCACCGTACTACGTCACCAACATTACCGATGCTGGTTATCCGTTTACCGCGGTGATTGAAATGACATCGCTGGTCGATAAAAAAGAACTCGACGGCAATGCCCTGGTTTATTTGCCTCGCTATGTGACTCCGAATGACGAATTGTTCGAAAAATCCGACGGCGAAATCGAACACGAATTCCTCACTGGTCTGCAGCGAATGCATCCCTCGCTGTCTCTGGCCGACGTGAAGGCCTTCCGAGTCTCGCGAGTCCGACACGTGTTCGCATTGCCGACGCTTGGCTATTCAGACCGCCTGCCGCCAACCGTGACATCCGTCCCGGGCCTTTGCTCCTTGAACTCCGCTCACATCGTGAACGGAACACTCAACGTCAACGAAACCATCAAACTGGCCGACGATTTTGTCTCCACGCTCACGAACGGGATGACTAATGTCCCCGACCCGATGACCAACAGGAACACACAGGCGAGCGGCAGGGCGTCAATCCTCCGAGAACTCACTACGACCGGAAAGAATTAACACCTCGTTCCGGGGCTCCAGCCTTGCAGATAACACGGAAAATGGAAAACCCTGCCCCATGAAACCCATTGCCAGCCTTTCACTCGATCTCGACAACAAATGGTCGTACATGAAAACTCATGGCGACGCGGGTTGGGATAAGTATCCGACGTATCTCGACGTCGTCGTGCCGCGATTTCTGAAAGTGCTCAACGAACGCGATCTGAAGATGACCGTGTTCATCGTAGGTCAGGACGCGGCACGAGAAGAAAACTTTGAAGCACTGGCTTCGGTCTCTACAGCCGGGCATGAAATCGGCAATCACTCGTTCAATCACGAACCTTGGCTGCATCTGTATTCGGAACAAGAACTGGTCAGCGAGTTGGCAAAAACCGAAGAGCATCTTGAACGAGTCACCGGCCAGTGCCCTGTCGGCTTCCGTGGCCCAGGTTTCAGTTTCTGCGATCTGCTTCTGAGAATCCTGATTCGTCGAGGCTACAAGTACGACTGCTCGACATTCCCAACATTCCTCGGCCCGCTCGCTCGCATGTACTATTTCATGTCGACGAAGCTGACCAAAGAACAACGAGAAGAACGGAAGCAGCTTTTCGGAAAGTTCAACGAAGGCTTCAGGCCGCTCAAGCCATTCACATGGTGCTTTCCAGAAGGCCAGTTGACAGAGATCCCCGTCACGACGATGCCTCTGTTCAAGGTTCCGATCCACGCCAGCTACATCCTGTATCTTGCTCAGTTCTCGCCCCTCACCGCGATGAGCTACTGGCACATGGCACTGACGATGTGCCGCATGATGGGTGTGGGACCGTCCCTACTTCTTCATCCGCTCGATTTCATGGGCTGCGACGATGACAACGACCTCGCATTCTTCCCGGCCATGAGTCGACCTGCCGAACCAAAGGTTGCACTGGTCGCCTGGATGCTCGACCAGATGAGCAAACACTATGACATCCGGCCAATGAAAGACCACGCGGCCGCTTTGGCCAGCGGAAGCACCAATGATCAAGCCACAATGACCAAGGCAACGACCCAGGCGAGCGGCAGGACGTCAGTCCTCCGAGCGTCACGGTAGTTTCCCTCCGCGCGTTCTGGCAGGCAGGACCTACTTGAGCTTCGGACAAACAATGAATCCATCACCCGAACAACCTGAACTTTGCTTCAACGGCATGCGCAGGGCCTTGCTGCTCATTGCGTTGCCGGTAGTGTTGCATCTCGTCTGCGCACGGCCGGTGGAGCCGGTGTTTGGGGGAGATTCCAATCGCCATGTGGTGACTTCGATCTTCTTTCGAGACTACCTTTCTGACACGATGACAACCGGCCGTTTAAACAATCCCAGGGACTATGCCGAACGCTACTACGAGCAGTATCCGGCTCTCGGATTGCTCGTTTGGCCACCGTTGTTTCATGGTGTCTGTGGAATCGCCATGATGATCTTCGGCACATCCGCCGAAGTCGCTCGGGCATTGGTGCTGCTCAGCTTCATCGTATCGTGCTGGTGCGTGTATCGCATAGCCGGACGAATCCTCGACAGAGATCGCGCTGCAGCCGTTATGATTCTGTACTCCATCGCGCCGCTGATTTTTGATTACAGCCGAGACGTCATGCTCGAGATGCCTGCACTCGCTTTGGTAATGGTGTCTGTTGATCAGTTCGATCTGTGGCTGCGAGGCACACGGCGGCAGCACCTGTACTTTGCGGCAATCTCGGCGGCGATGGCGGCATTAACGCGATTTGACGCGGCCGTATTGTTGCCGCTTTATTTGGGTGTGTTGCTGTTACGCGGCGGTTGGGCAAAGCTTTGGACAAAGCACACTTTGATCGCATCGGCGATTGCCATCATGTTGGTCGGTCCTGTCTACCTTGTGATCGCGAAGGAAATGGGGCACTTGCATGTTCGCCAGGCCGCCGAATCCGTCGGTGGTTCTGAAGACGGCAGTCACAATGCCTTCTTAGCGGCAAAGAATTTTTGGTATTACCCGGTTGCACTTGTCGAGCAGTCCGGCTGGCCGGTGGCCATGCTCTGTGTGATCGGTTTCGCCGCGTCGTTGCACCGTAAACGGCGCTTGCAGAATTCTGTCTTCGTGGCGTTGATGATGGCGACCTATGTCACTTTTTCACCGCTGGCCGAACTCAGAGCCCGACATGCGATCTACTGGATGCCGTCCGTGGCGTTCTTTGCGGTGTGCGGCCTGGAAGTCATTCTTGGATGGTGCCTTAAAATCGCAAGTCGTGAGTCGCAAGACGCTGGCCGGCGGGTAACGGACGCTCTGCCCGGTAATCTGATACCGGCGACCAGCGCCATTCCACTCGCGGTGGGTGCGTATGCATTGCTCTTTGCTGCCGCTGCTCATGGATCGATGAGTCTGAATACGTATCGAGTAGAAGGCTATGCGACCGCAGCTGAACGGGTTCTTAAGTCATCATCGCAGGGTGACAGGATCTTCTTCGACGGATGGTGGGACGGCAACTTCACGTACCACATTCGCCATCTGGATCCATCGCGTTCTCGCAGTGTCATTCGAGGCGACAAGTTGTTGTACGACTTTGTCTGTGTGCCTTCGACCGACTTCCGGAAGTACGTTGAAAACGACCACGAGATCGTCGCGAAGTTTGTCGAAGCCAGCCCGAAGTTCGTGGTGCTGGAGAATCCTCAGTTCTATCAGACCATCAAAGTCGCTCAGCAACTTCGCGATCTTGTTAAATCTCACCCGGAGATTTTCGTACCGGTCGATCAGGTGCCAGTGAAATGCACAATTGCTCATCTGCCAAAGTTTCATCTCGACGTACTGAAGTTCAATCAGGATGCCGCGAAGCGATGGTTGAGTGAAAAGCCATAGCCCCGCCTCTCAACCTGGGAAGTATTCTGTCATGTCGCTTCGCATGCTCTGTGTTTTTGGAACTCGTCCGGAAGCCATCAAAATGGCGCCGCTGGTTTTGGCTGCGCAGCGAAACCCAAAGGTCACTCCGATCGTGTGCCTCACGGGGCAGCATCGCGAGATGCTCGATCAAGTCGTGAAATACTTCGGGCTGCGAGTCGATCACGACCTGAATCTCATGCAACCGAATCAGTCGCTGTCGGATCTGACTGCTCGTTGCCTGCAGATGCTGACAGGGATCATTGCCGAAACAAGGCCTGACTGCATCGTGGGCCAGGGCGACACCACCACGGCGCTTTGTGCCAGCATGGCCGCGTTTTATGCGCGTATCCCATTTGTGCATGTCGAAGCGGGCCTGCGAACGGACAGCATCGATTCCCCGTTCCCGGAAGAGTTCAACCGTCGAATCTGCTCACTGACAACTGCTCTGCACTGCGCACCGACGGAGGCCGCTCGGCAGAATCTGCTGCGAGAAGGCTATTCAGCCGACGACGTGACCGTCACGGGCAACACAGTCCTGGATGCTCTGAAAATCGCCGTTCAGCAGGAACGCATGAACTCAGACACCTGGATTCAGAAGCATCCGGACATTGCCGGACGCCCGATGGTGCTGATCACGGCTCATCGTCGAGAAAATCATGGCGACGGAATTCGCAACTTGTGTACGGCGATCGATCGACTGGCCGAT
>JANPHT010000661.1:0-1584 GCA_031424595.1 Planctomycetota bacterium | reverse complement strand
GAAAAAACTGCGCCCGTTCGACATCGGATCTCTGGACTTAACTGCGTAGTATGAATGTTGGCCCAAAGCGCATGCAACTCAGAATTGGAATAATTCGGCGGATCAATGAAAACCCGCCTATTTACCCAAACTTCTTATTTTTAATCTTGCCTCAGCGAGCTCATGCGTTTGCCTCATTGTAGATAGCCCAAAACATGCGTATTACCACCTGGAATGTCAATGGACTGAGGGCTGCGATCAGAAAAGGCTTCCAGAGGTACCTGGATGCCATTCAGCCCGATGTTCTGCTGCTTCAGGAGGTCCGAGCGCGACCCGAGCAGCTTCCTTCCGAATTCCAGGAACCGGATGGCTGGCATGTCATCTGGAATCCAGCCGACCGACCGGGGTACTCAGGAACGGCAATTTGGTCTCGCTCACCCCTTACGAGCTGCCAATTGGGACTTCATAAAGCGGAATCCGATGTGGAAGGCCGACTCATTGAAGCAGAAATTCGCGGCGTGCGAGTCGCCTGCGTGTATCTGCCGTCAGGATCATCCAGCCCTGAACGCCAACAGGTCAAAGAAGTGTGGATGAAGAAGTTCCACAACTGGGCTGACAAACGGACCGACGGCATCCCCATGATTTTCGGGGGTGACATCAACGTCGCTCACACAGAAAAAGACATTTTTTACGCCAAAGCAAACGAACAAACGTCCGGTTTCATGCCTCACGAACGCTTATGGTTTGGCAGATTACTGAATTCCGGGTGGCACGATCTGGTCCGCGAACATCACGGGGACGTCCAGGGTCCGTACTCATGGTGGTCGAACCGAGGCAAAGCCAGAGAACTCGACCGCGGCTGGCGAATTGACTACCTGCTTTGCAACAAATTGGCTCGATCGATGTTCAAGTCAGCTACGATTCACCGCGAAGGCGGCCTGGAAGTCAGCGACCATGCGCCAGTGTCGATCGATCTCGACCTGTAGCCCCACCTTTCCTCAGGTCGGAAGCCTAAAATGGAGGTTGAATATTCCTGTTCGCCGGCAATTTGATGGGCAAGAATGCCCACCCTGTCTCCGCAGCGCGAGGGCTGATCTGAGACAGATCAGCCTACAAGAAACAACTCGGCAAATTGCAGGCTGCGACATCGTATGCCTGAATAGAATCGCATAACATTCGTCCCAGGTCCGAAGGGCCAGAAGGCCTTTCCCTCAATCTATCCGTTACTCAGAAGCCCATTCCCGACCCATGTTCCAACCCGTCTCTGACAGCAACTTTGTTACCGGCGAACATTCCGTTTTGAAGCTCTGGGAAATCCAGCAGACGTTTCAGCAATTGCGACGCAGGAACGCAGGCCGCAAACGATGGAGCTTTCTTGACGGCCCCATTACAGCCAACAACCCGATGGGAGTTCATCACGCCTGGGGCCGCACCTATAAAGACACCTATCAACGATTTTTTGCGATGACCGGCCATGATCAGCGATACCAGAACGGGTTCGACTGTCAGGGTCTGTGGGTCGAAGTGGAAGTCGAGAAGCAACTGGGACTCGGCACTAAGACGGCAGTCCATGAATTCGGCATCGACAACTTCGTCAACGAATGC
>JANPHT010000660.1:0-2817 GCA_031424595.1 Planctomycetota bacterium | reverse complement strand
GTTTTGAAAATTCCGTCGACGGCGGTCATGAAAATTTCGTACGTGGTTTTCGGTTTCAAATTTTGTAACAAAACCGAACGGAATGGTAACTGAATTTCACGGGTTTGCTGCCAAATTTGGCTACCGGCCACTGAATAGTTTACATAGAAGCCAGAGCCCATCATTTCGTTGCCTTCGGGCAGATCCCAAGTGATTTTCGCGGAATCTTCGCTGAGGACGTCGATGGTAAATTCGGGCTGGGCTGGTTCTGTAAAAAAAAACGCCCAGGCTCCTCGTAAACACAATGTGGCTAAAGGCCCAGGCAGCGGATCTGTTTGCCAACGAAATTCAGCCGGAACTCCGCAAAGACCGTGCGTTGGCCTCAGCCTCTCTCGCGGATGTACTCAAAAAAGATATTGAGCGGCTCAAGCAGCAGACTCCTGACGACCTTCAGCGAATTGGATTGTTGAAGGAGGTCGTGGACCGCCTTTTACCCGATGACTCCGAAGAACCCGATTATGTAATTATCGAAATTCCGAAAGTTAGGCTCCGGAACGTGGAAACACAGACAGACGATCATCGAGAACTCTGTCGCCTCGCTATTCTGAACAACATTGCGGACATTGAAGAAACCCACTGGAAATCCATCACGCAGCAGTTGCAAGCCATTCCGGAGAATGCTCGCAGAGTCCACGCTTCCAATCCTGACAGCGACGACCAGCTGCAACGCCAAAGAATTCTGGCCGCTCTCGATATTCGATTAGGCACGGCGGTTCGACTTATCCAGAACGGCGATAACGTCATTGACGAAGCAGCGAAACCAGACCTTGGAGCGATCATGAGCACTATGCTGGGTGGAAATGTTCAGGATCTGCTCGGTGAATTGCTGAATGAAGGTGGTGCAGCGAGAAAGCCAAATTCCACCAGCGACATTCTTCCCGAGGCCGCTCGGCGAATTGCCGAATCAAAAAGTAGCTCCACGGTCCTGTTATCCGGCTTTTCCTTTCAGATCGCATCCGGATCGGCATCCGTAACCCGCCGACTATTCCGCAAGATGGAAAATAGCCAATGGAAATTACTCTTCGCGACTCAAGGAACTTCGACAGCCGCCGATCTGAAGCCCGGTCAAGTTGAGTCCATCCAGAATGACCCTCAAATAAAGGAAATTGCAGGACTTATCGAAGGACTCGGGCTTGGCGGCGGACAATTCGCCAACGCTTTGCAGATGGGTGCGGTCGTCCAGAATGCCATGAGGAATGCCGAACAGGCTTTCGAGACCGAAATCCAGAATATCATCACAGCCAAGGATATCGCGCGAGCAAAAGCTCCGCCGTTGATCGTTCTGTCGGAATCACCACTGCTTAAGGCTGCGCCCTGAAATTCACACTGGGTGACACAGTCCGGACTAAACTTTTGGCACTGCACAGGCTTTCGTATCGAATCCTGACTCTGCGTGTCGCGAGCCAATCGCGAATCTAACCCAACATCGCCGCAAGCAGCTGAGTCAATTGTTCGCTCGCGTCGTCCGTTGACGTTATAGAGAGTCGAATCAATCGCGACATCTCATGGGGTGGCTGTTTTCGGCCAACGTTTTTTTGATCTGCCCTGTCCAACACAATTCCGGCAAAGCATTGGGCATCAGAAGTTGTGGATGTTGAAGACCGCAGCCATTCAATGCTGCTAAAACGCCGCTGCATGCACTCCGTCAGATTCTTGCTATCAATCGTGCTCACACACGCGACTTCGGATGACAACGCGATCCGCAGAGGACGGCGCAGCAAATCCTGATGCAACTGATTGATTGATCGCTTCAGAATAGGATGGATCATCTCGCTTGCCACTTCTACGGAAGGGTCCAGGACAAACCTTCGGTACCACATCGCAGGGTGTGGCAACACCAGTTTTGGAGTGTCAATGACTTCTGATCCGAAAAGGCAAAGGTCAAGATCCAGCGTTCGTGGCCCCCAATGACGAGTGCGGACTCGGCCAAAGTGATCTTCCACTTCATGCAACGCTGTCAGTAGTTCAGCAGCCTGGCAATCACATTCAAGCACAGCGGCAGCATTGAGAAACTCTTCCCCGGCCGATGCTCCGACAGGCCGAGTGGACAGAACTTTGCTAAGACCGACAACCGAAATGGCCGGGCGTTCAAGGCGATTCAATGCCGATCGGAAGACAACTTCTGTAGCGCCAATATTTCCGCCCAGGGCAATCAGGCATTTCACCATCGGGCTGTACTCTCCAGGAGATCCGCTTGCCCCTAGTATTCCTCTACTTTTGTCCTGATATTATTCCACCACGCACTGACTCCACCACCCGCAGATGTCACACCCACGATAATGGCAATCAGGATCATGGTGAGCAACACTGCATATTCCACAGCAGTAGTTGCATCGTCGTCCTCGAAGAATCGACTGACCGATTTTAGAGTATTCATCCGTATTTTCCGGGGTGAGTGGAAAAAAATCCAATACAAAACAATAGATCACCGATGTATCGACGTGAGAATTGCCCCCCCAATGAGGTTAAGTCTTCGGGAAATCTTCGCTGATATTCCGGGCATGATCGACAAAACCCGACAATTCATCACCATTCTGATGCTGTACAGAAATCTGCAATGCGACTGATTCCACCTTGGATCGGAATTCCTTGAATGCGGCGTGCTGATCCACTCGTTGTTGTAAATCGGTCCCAATTATCCAAACGAGACCCGCATGCTTTCCTATATCGAACGTCTGAACAACCGTGTCTTAGCCGCCCGCACTCCTGCGTTGGTTGGGATTGACCCCCGCTGGGACCTTCTGCCTGCATCGATCAGATCTGAAGCAGAGACTCGCT
>JANPHT010000659.1:0-1910 GCA_031424595.1 Planctomycetota bacterium | reverse complement strand
TCCTGATCAAGGACAACCACTTGGCAGCGCGCGGAGAATCCAGCTGTGCTGCGGCCGTTGCTGATGCCAGAAAATACATGGCGCATGTCTCAGCACATGCCAAGATCGAGATCGAAGTCGACTCACTTGCCCAACTGCGGGATGCGTTGAATGAGCGTCCCGAAATCATACTTCTCGACAATATGAATCCCGAAACGCTCAAAGAGGCGGTCACGATTCGGGACGCACGCTTCCACGAGACATTGCTGGAAGCATCGGGTGGCGTGAATCTGTTGTCCGTGCGCGCCATCGCTGAATCCGGAGTAGATCGAATCAGCGTTGGCAGCCTGACGCACTCATCGCCCGCGCTGGATCTTGGGTTTGATTGGCCCTGGTGATTGCGCGAGGCCATTGCGATCCGTCCGACGACAGCGCCGTTTGTAGATTCAGCACAGTATGAAAAGCGTTCCCTTCGGCATTGCGTCGAAGTTCGTTACATCCAGGAATGAGGCTGCTTGATGAACTATTTTTTCTCCGGTAACTCTGTGACTTCGATGTTCAGATCTTTCAGCTGACGAGCATCGACTGGCGATGGAGCGCCTGTGAGCAAGTCTGCGGCCCTCTGGGTCTTCGGGAACGCAATGACGTCGCGGATGTTCTCGTCGCCGGCAAGCAGCATCACCCATCGGTCAAGGCCGAGGGCAATGCCTGCGTGCGGAGGTGCCCCGTAACGGAGAGCCTCAAGCAGGAACCCGAAGCGACGTTCGGCTTCCTCCGATTTGATGTTCAACAGATCAAAGACCATCTGCTGCACTTCTGAGTCATGAATTCGCACGCTTCCACTGGCGGCTTCGTAACCGTTAACGACGAGGTCATAGCTATCCGCGCGGACCTTACCAGGATCAGTTTTCAGATACTCGGCATCGGCTGGATTTGGCTGACAGAACGGATGATGTTCGGCATCAAATCGACCTTCATCCGGATTCCACGTGAGCAAAGGAAAATCCAGGACCCAGATACATTTGAACTCCGTGGGGTCATACAGATTCAGTTCTTTCCCCAATCGATTACGCAAAGCGGCCAGAGCAGCATTGGTAACTTTGGGAGTGTCCGCTACAAAAAGCAGCAGATCACCGTCTTCGCCACCCATTCGCTGAATGATCTGCTGTTGGTGCTCGTCAGTAAAGAACTTTGCAATCGTGGATTCCAATTTGCCGCCAACGACCTTCATGTAAGCAAGGCCCCTCGCTCCAAAATCCCCCACGAAATTCTTGAGATCCACGTCCAGAAGTCGTCGGCTGTATTTCTCTGCCGCACCCTTGACGTTCAGGCCGCGAACTCGACCACCAGATGCCGTCACCGTCTTGAAGACGCCAAATCCGCTGACGGCGGCGATATCGCCAATGTCCACAATTTCCATGGCAAAACGAACGTCGGGTTTGTCACAGCCAAATCGTTCCATCACGTCCGCATAGGTGTAACGAGGCATCGGTGTCTGCATGGTGACGCCGCGTACTTTCTGCATGACAAACGCAACAAGACCGTCGATCGTATTGAGAATGTCGTCACGCTCGACGAACGCCATTTCAACGTCGATCTGGGTGAACTCCGGCTGTCGATCGGCCCGCAGATCTTCATCCCGAAAGCAGCGAGCGATCTGATAGTATCGATCATAGCCGGCCACCATCAGAATCTGTTTGTAGATCTGCGGTGACTGCGGCAATGCATAAAAGCTGCCGGGATGAACGCGGCTTGGCACCAGATAGTCCCGTGCACCTTCCGGTGTGCTGCGCCCCAACATGGGAGTTTCAATTTCCAGGAAGTCTCGCACGTTAAAATACTCGCGGACAGCCTGAACCAGATTGTGTCTGAGAATGATACTTTTCTGCAATTCCGGACGACGGAGATCAACGAACCGATACTTCAATCGC
>JANPHT010000658.1:0-10970 GCA_031424595.1 Planctomycetota bacterium | reverse complement strand
CCGTGGTCAGAATATGAGAAACGGCCAATTCATGCAGCCGCTGCATTTGTTCGGCAGATGGAAACAGAACCTCCGCTGGTTCGGGCTGAGTGGTAACCTTTGCTGCTTCCGAAAAGTAATCGGCAGGCCCCAGCCCAAGGTAGAAGGGAACGCTGCTGATTCCAAACAGGTTTCCTATATTCGGGCCTCCGGCCAGCAAACGTACAGGCGATTTCGCATCGACGGCCTGGAGCGTCCTGGCAATCCAGCTTTCGTTCAACGCATTCAACGGCGGATAGGCTACGACCTGAGCATTGCAAACAGGGAATTCTGCCGACTTCAGAAGGTCGGGCAGCGTGATGACTCCGATGAGGAATGTCAGCACAACTCGCGTTGCCGGTCGCTTGCGACTCAGTAATGCATCCAACGCAAGGCCTGCGACAATTGCGAAGCCCATTGTTGTAATAATTGTGTAACGCCCCGGTCCGATGAAGAACCCGAAGCCTGGCAGGTGCCGAAAAAATGGCACGAACCATCCGAATGCATAAAGGACGCCAGCGATCGAAAGTATGCCCCACGCTTTCCAATGAGATTTTCTCAGTCGTCTCCGCACTTTGCTGCTGCTTACCGAGAAAAGGAGCAGCAATGGTATCATTCCGATGTAAAGGTGAGCCTCTACCGGATTTGTATCACCTGCACTGAGTAGAAAAGGATGCTTGAGGCTTTCGCGAGATGCCGCCATTTCCGGCGTATGCCAATACCACCACGAGGCCACAAGCTGGGTCAAGTACATCGGAGGCATATGACCGTCGGATGGATTGAAAACCGCATGGGAACCATCACGTTGGCTCCACTGACGCAACTCCAGAGTCGGCAACAGTTGCACGCTCGCCATCAGCATTGCAACCGCGATTGAAGCGATGACGAGCATCGCTCCACGCCATCGATTCAAACCTCGGCTCCCGTTCTCAGGGGGACCCGACGATCCGATTGCCGGCGAACGTTGGTCCGGAGTCAGGATCGCGAACGCAACACAGGTAAGCTGTGTAATGAAAGCCAGTGTGAAATGCCCAGCCAGCATATGCACCGCAAGGCACATAGCCAGACCACTCCATCGCTGATACGTCGGCTTCTGCAGCAGGCGCTCAGTCATCCAGAGTGAAGCCGGAAACCAGACGCCTCCAATGATACTCCATTCCAGTGACACTCGAACCGGGAACCAGCCGTAGACAAACACCATGGCCGCGAGCAGCGATGAAGCGTCACTCAACCCCTGACTGCGAGAAAATCTCCACGCGAATACAAACGCTGCGGAATAGTGCAGAAGTATGACGATGTTGTACGCGGTATTGATGTCGAAAAAACGGTAAAGAATCTGATTCGTGGGGTAGAAAATGCCTGCCTGGCTCTCTGCCAGCAATGGATATCCCAGCGAAGTTCGATCGTGCCAGAGCGGCACCTCCCAACGACTGAATGCATCTGCCAGGATTTGTTTCTGGGGAAAAAAATACGGATACGTATCGCCCCCAACGAGCCCCCCACCCAGCAGCAATCCGCGCCAGACAAAAGAAGACAGGCAGCACCCGATCACGATGGCCAATCGCCATTCCCTTCCCGCAGGAATTCGGGGATCGTGAGGTACTGCCTGACTCATTGGAAACCCTCGACGTGTTGAACCAACGAACCTATGTCACATCAGCATCGAACACACGGACTTTTTCCCAGCTCTCCTTGTAATCAGCAATAAACTTCAGATGGTCGGGAGCGGTTTGATAGATGTCGTGTGAGGCTCGTGAATCAAATACGACATTCAGACATACATGAAATGCCTGATCGTTCACTGGGCGAGCGTACTCTTTCGCGAGGGTGCCAACTCCGAAATAAACCACACCCGGATGGTCCTTCAGGTACTTATGGCAAGCATCGACCAGCGTCTGAATCGCTGCCGGAGATGAATCCTTCAATGTAAACAAAACAACGTGAGACAACCTCTTTTGGGACATGAACGCTCTCTTGGCTCATTGCTTGATTTTGGAAAAAACGAACACCGGAGGAAGTCTACGGAAAGTCGGAACCCGTTGCCACAGTTCGCATTGGTCTTACAATACTGTGGGTGCATCCGCGAATAAGTGAAGGCGAAAAGGGTACGCAGCATTTCTACCAATTCGAACTTCGAACGTCTGTCCAGGAATTGACTCCTCGGGACGGTAATATCCCAATGAGGCAACATTTGAGACTCAGTATCCAGAATCGTGAGTCCATGCGTTCCAGGAGACGCATCCTCTGTGGGGAGTGGCTATCACACCATTCAGCACCGGTTCAGGATGATTCGCAGAGCACTGAGCCATCAAGAAACGACTGCCGTTCCGAGTAACTCAGAAGATTGACGATCGTCACACGGGCAATTTCGCTGAGAGCTTCATGTGTCAGGAACGCCTGATGTGCTGTGACCAGGACATTCGGGAATGTCAACAGTCGTGACAGTTCATCATCCTGCAGGACTTCGCCGGACAGGTCTTCAAAAAAGACGCCCTCTTCTTCCTCATAAACATCCAGCGCGACACCTCCGAGTTGCCCGGATTTCAGCACGTCGATAAGAGCCATCGTATCAACGAGCTTTCCTCGGCTGGTATTGAGCAGGATCGCGCCGTGTTTCATCATGGCCAGAGTGTCCTTGTTGAGAAGAAACCGGGTCTGCGGCGTGAGTGGGAGATGCAACGAAACGACATCACTTCTGACAAGCAGATCAGAAAAATCAACATACGAGATACCATTCCTGGCTGCCCATTCTGCCGCTGGATATGGGTCGTAGGCGATAACCGTGGTATCGAACCCGCGAAAGATCTGCGCGGTAATCTGTCCGATTCTTCCCGTGCCGACAATTCCGATCGTCTTTCCGTGCAAATCAAAACCGACGAGTCCCGTCAGCGAAAAGTTATGTTCACGCACTCGATTGTAGGCTTTGGGGATCCGACGATTCAGTGACATCAGCAGGGTAATCGTGTGCTCAGCAACGGCATAAGGTGAGTAGGCGGCAACTCGAGTCACGGCCATACCCAGCCCCTTTGCACTTGCCAGATCAACGTTGTTGAATCCCGCACAACGCAGAGCGATCAGCCTTATTCCGATTTTCGAAAGTTCCTGAAGACAGGTAGCGTCCAGTTGATCGTTGACGAACACACACACCGCCTGTGCCCCCTCTGCGGTTTTGGCAGTTTCACGGGTGAGTCGAAACTCGTGAAACCTGAAACTCAGGCGATCCGCACCGCCCGCCTTTTCGAAGTACTGGCGGTCGTAGGGTTTCGTGTCATAGAACGCAACAGTCAACATCGACTTCACTCCGCTGGATTTTTGGTCGTTCAGGATCCGACGAGAAAAGTGCAGCGCAGCCAATTCACTGTCATCGATTGCCTGCGCGCGCCCATTGTCGATGATGAAACGGCCCCGCGACGGGCAATGGACCGATTCCCACGACTATAAAGAAACCTGATCCAAACAGCAGAACCCCAAAAAACCGCCTCGGAATGCACCCTGAATTCCCTAATATAGCATGCGATCACCGGCGATGTAAAAGCCGACGACGTTCTCTTCGGTGTGGCAACCCTTGCCCACGATGGACAGCAGCTTCATATCAAAGCCCGCCTGTTCCAACTGCTTGACAGCCTCCTCGGCCTGAGTACGTGTGTTGAATGTTGCGATCACGCGACTCATCGCTGGTGCGCCTAAAAACATTTCTTCAACGTCTTATAGCCTTCGTTTGTGTGAGGCCTGATGTTCGAAAGCATCGCGACGTTCTGCCACGGTTTCGAGGATTTGGCGAATTTCCGCAATCCGTGCGGGCTTTATCAAATGGTGATTGAACCCCGCCTCGGTCGAAGCTTGTTTATCCGATTCCTGACCATAGCCAGTCAATGCCACCAGGACAACATTTCTGAGCGAAGGTTGTTTGCGAATTTGCCTGGCAACTTCGTACCCATTCAGACCAGGCAATCCGATATCCAGCAGGACGACGTCCGGGACATATTCCTGCGCGATCTTAACAGCGGTCGGTCCGTCATGTGCCGTTTTCACTTCGCTGCCGGATGCCTTCAGCAGCATAGAAAAGCTAAGTACGGTGTCCACATTGTCATCAACGATGAGAACTCGCAAGGGGTGCGATTTTTGAACGGGCGTTTCGACAGGATGCGAAGGCATTGCAGTCGAATGGAATTTTTCGATGGGAAGGCGAATCAAAAACTCGCTTCCTTGCCGAAGAGTACTGGATACTTCAACTTTGCCTCCGTGCAGTTCGGTGAGTCGCTGAACCAATGCAAGTCCGATGCCGAGCCCTCCCTGAGATCGATCGAGTGAGCGTTCGGCTTGGGTGAACAGATCGAAGATACACGGCAGAAGTTCAGGCGTAATTCCTACACCCGTGTCCCGCACTCGCAAGAGACATTCGTCCCCGACTTGTTCTGCACTCAACCAAATCTTTCCACTCACATCCGTGTATTTCGCGGCATTGGTTAGCAAGTTGACTATCACTTGCTCGAGTCTCGCCGCGTCTGCATGCAGCCAGATTGGATCCGGCGGAATCGATACTGTCATGTCATGTTTGCGTTGGTCGATTTGGGGGCGAACGGTCTCGATTGCTGATTTCATAATATCGCCAACTGCGACCGAGACTTTTCGGAGTTGAACCATGCCTGTGGTAATACGAGAGACCTCGAGAAGATCGTCCACGAGATGCCGCAATTGACTCGTTTGACGTTCGATGATTCCGCGAGCTTCCCTTTGGACCTCGTTTTCGTTGCCATGCTGCATCCCCAGGATTTGAACGGCATTTGAGATGGGAGCAAGCGGACTGCGGAGCTCGTGAGAGAGCATCGCTAGAAACTCATCCTTTCTTCGGTGCAAATCTGACAGCTCTGCCGACTGGAGCAGCATTTGTTTTTCGAGCCGACTGCGTTCAGTCACATCGCGCGCGGCAGCGAAAACACCTTGCAGTTTCCGGTCGCGATCGTAGAAGGTGGTCGCGTTATAGGATACCACGGTTTCTTGCCCGTCCCTGGCTCGAGCCGTCAGTTCATAGTCCTTTACTTTGCCTTCTGAAAGAACCAACTTGATTCCAGCTTCCGCACGGTCAGGGTTTGTAAAATAGTCTTTGAAGGGTGCCCCGATCAATTCATCCCGCGTGCAGCCAGTGAGCTCCTCCATCTGCTTGTTCACATCGCTGATAATTCCACGAGGGTCTGTTGTCATCAATGCATCGATGTTGGATTCGATCAGCGAACGCGTATAGAACTGTTGGTCTCGAACGCGCTGATCAAGCAACATGCGTTCCGCTTCGACTTGCTTTCGTACCGTATTGTCGGTGCCAATCAGCAAATAGCCGATGATGCTCTCCTGCGCATCGCGGAGCGCTGTCACCGACACAATTGCAGGGAAACGTGTCCCATCCTTCCTGATGTAAGTCAATTCGTAAATATCTTCGATGCCACGCGACGCTTTGAAAACAAGCGCCTCGAAACCCGGTGAGATGGTCGTCGCGAGTTCAGAGCTTAACGCTTTGGCGCGTGCAATGACTTCCTGGGGATCCGAAATGTCGGCAGGAGTAATCTTATTCATGACTTCAGAAGCCTCGTAGCCGAGCATACGTTCAGCTCCGACATTGAAGATCTGAATCACCCCTTTTTCGTCGGTAGCAATGCTGGAGAAATTAGCGCTATTGAAGATTGCGTTTTGCAGGGCACCCGCGTTTACCAGGTCTTCTTCAGCTTTTCTCCTGGCGGTGACATCTTCCATAGCCAGAACAAGCAGTTCTCCATGATGACCCGCCTGGAGTTTGCGTGCGTTGAGCAGCATTATCCTCCGGCCGATCGTTGGAAACGTATGTTCGAGCTCGAAATCGTCGAATACGGAGCTCTTGGGTACGATGTCTTCGAGCAGTGTGCGAAGATCGGGAATGTCCCATTGGCCATTGCCAAGTTCGTAGATAAGGCGTCCCTCAGTTTCTGAGGATGAGACTTGAAAAGTCTGATAGAACGCGCGGTTTGCCGAACGCACGCGAAGAGTCGCGTCCAGGATAAGCAAAGGCTCACGGACGGTATCGACTACGTTTTGAGCATAGTTCTGAATATCTTCGACCAGAGGCAGAGGCGATGACGATGGCATAGTTTTGTAGTTCTGGAACGCGATATTCGACGGCGAACACCTTTGTACCAGTTCCCCGATTCTGTTGACCCAAAAACGCCATGGGCAAAAAAAAAGCCGACGAAGCGATGACCCATGTTTTGGGTCTGCTGCGTCGGTTTACTTGTCTACCAGTCTCTCAGCAAACGCCGAGCTACTTTTAGCTGAGTCATCCGAAGTTGCCGTATCGCAAGGAATTGCTCCTTGCCTCACGACAACGCAAACACTAGCAGGTTAGCGACCGACATGTCCGGGAATAGTTTGCATTTGGACGCAATAGGTAAAAATGAGGGTGACGCGTTCTTCGACATGTCTTCTCAGATCCACAATTTACGCAGAAGCAACGTTTTCACCGTCTGAGTCAAAACGACATAGCCAGGAACAGTCATCCCCAGAAGTGGCCAGTAAACCGGTGGCAGCGGAATGAAGCCGCGATACCGCCTGCTGGCATGGAATGATTCCCAACCGATCTTCTGGCGGATGGTGGAAGTCTTGAATTTGTAGACGCAGCGTCCGACCACTCGTCCTCGGCCACGAGTGTTCGGAGGCATGTGATGTCGAAGTCGTTGTGCTTCGACCGGTCGCCCCGCCTTACCGCAGCTACGCTGCTGAAGTCCCCGCGATGCAGAATTTTCAACCCGATGCACTTCAAGCGAATCGCTCGCGTCGTTCGCCGCTGCGCGGCGCGAAAACCGAAAAACAACGCAAATCAACCTGTCCCGGGTCGCTTGTTTAAGGGCTAGCGGGCATGTAAACCTGCCCTCATCACAGGATCGTCGTGAGTCGCTTGGAGTCGGTTGCTTGCCTCTGTCGAGGCAGATTCCTCGAAGGTGAATTGCTGGTTCTTCGGTTTTCTTAATTGGACATCAGGGCAGTGAGTTGATTCAGCCATTCCCATGACGGCTCACAGCGTAGATGATTCCTGATTGCCTGCGCCATACTGATGTCCGGTGACCCTTTGTTGATTTCTGCTCAAAAACTCGGGATGCTGCCGGTGCCAGAACACAATCTGATGGCATTAAAAAATGAATCATTTCAGAGTAGCGGGTGATGGTGTCATGATACGAATGTTGAGCATCCTGGCCGGTATTTTGATTCTCGCCATAATTAATCGGATGGCGACCGCTGGGGAAACCTCGTCGGTAGCTCCAAACATCATCGTGATGCTTGTCGACGACATGGGAGTGATGGATACGTCAGTGCCATTCCTGACGGACAAGGATAAAAATCCAAAACGTTATCCGCTTAATGAGTTTTATCGAACACCCAATATGGAACGACTGGCTTCCCTTGGAGTGCGCTTTAACAACTTTTGCGCGATGAGCGTGTGTTCCCCTACTCGCGTTTCTATCATGACTGGTCAGAACTCCGCCAGGCATCGCACAACAAACTGGATCAATCCCGATACCAATAATGCGGGGCCGAATGGACCTCCGGACTGGAACTGGAAGGGCCTTGGATTACACGACATCACCTTGCCTCGACTACTTCAGGCAAACGGTTATCGAACCATGCATGTCGGCAAAGGTCATTTCGCGCCTCGTGGTTCGGAGGGAGCGAATCCTCAATCGATCGGGTTTGACACGAACGTAGCAGGCGCTTCTATTGGGGCGCCCGGCAGTTATTTTGGCAGGCAGGACTTTGATTCGAAGAATAAAAAAAATCAACGGTCTGATCACGCTGTGCCTGGACTCGACCAGTATCACGGTCAGGACATCTTTCTCACGGAAGCGCTGACTCTCGAGGCAAAGTCACAAATCAGCGATGCAGCGAAAAACGGCACGCCTTTTTTTCTATACTTCCCGCAATATGCCGTTCATTCACCTTTCAACTCCGACGATCGATTTGCGGCTCATTACAGCAGCAGCGAAAAGCCAGCTGCCGCTCAGGCCTTTGCGACGCTGATTGAAGGGTTGGACAAGTCGCTGGGTGATATCCTGGTTCACCTTGCGACGATCGGAGTTGCGGATAACACGCTGGTGTTGTTTCTGGGCGATAATGGAAGCGATGCTCCCCTTGGACATCAGCATGAAGTCGCTTCCTCAGCTCCGTTACGTGGTCGAAAGGGATCCCATTATGAGGGCGGAATGCGGGTGCCTTTCATTGCCGCGTGGGCGCAGACAGATGAGAAGAATATCAATCAGCAGAAGCTTCCGATTGCGATAAATGCGATACAGAGTCAGCAAGCCGCCGTCTACGACTTATTTCCGACAATTCTCGGGCTGACGGGAATTGACATCCCTTCCGGGCATACTATCGACGGGAGATCGCTGAATAAACTGTTGACGGCAGTTCCGGATGCGAGTCGAAGTGAGACATTTCTGATGCATTATCCTCATGCCCCGCACCGAACAGACTATTTTACGGTGTTTCGCGACGAAGACTGGAAAGTGATTTATCACTACTTTCCGTCACCAGTTTCTGAAGGCAGCCACTATCAACTGTTCAATCTCCGGAATGATCCGTTCGAACAGGTGAACCTCGCTCCAACTCACCCTGCAGAGGTGCGGCGACTTATGGAGAAACTTGTTCAAGGCCTGAAATCCCAGCAGGCGCTTTATCCGGTTGATGACTCGTCGATGCCGATGCAGCCGATTGTGCCGATCACGGAACCAACCCCCCAGCTCGCCATTCCTTAAGAATTGAGAGCCTGTTACCCTGCAAGACAAGAAAGGCAGGCGAACAGGAACGTGGGGCTTGCCGCTTCACTGTTGTCTGGAATCCATTGACTGATTTGACAAAATGGCTCGAAGAAAGTTTTTCACATGAAGCGAATTGGAATTCTCACCGCCGGTGGCGACACACCCGCCTTGAATGCCACAATCTATGGAGCTGTGGAGCGGGCCAACGCGCTGAAGATCGATATCATTGGGTTGCAGCGCGGTTACGCCGGTCTTCTGGACAGTCGTGTTCCGCATGTGCATCTGAATCCATTATTCACCGCCATTCCTGAATTGGATCCGTGCAAGGGAGGAACTTTGCTCGGGTCGTCTCGCACCTATCTGGATTCCACATGCACTGAGCTGCTGAAGCTTGTGGCTGATCATGTACGAAAACTGAAACTGGATGGCCTTATTTGCATCGGAGGTGATGGTACGATCAACGGGATGCAGCCGATTGCTGAGATTGTGCCGTGCGTACTGGCACCGAAAACGATCGACAATGATCTCGGATTGAATTACATCGACGAACCTAATGAATGGACGCGGTTGCCCAAAGACGAGAAACCAGGGTTTGTCGAGAAGCGAGTCCTCTCCCGAGACAACATGCGGCTGGAGGACATTGTCAACTATGCCACACCGGGATATGCCACAGCCGTTTTCGTAGTGGCGCAGAGTGTAGAGCGTCTGCGGACAACCGCTGAAAGCCATCGACGCATTGCCATTGTTGAGGTCATGGGACGTCAATCGGGATACATCGCGCTGGGCGCGGCGTATGCTCAGCCGGACATCATTCTGATACCGGAAGTGCCACTTGATCTTGAACAATTGACTGCGCGAGTGACTCAGCTTTACGAACTGCAACAGCATGTTGTCATTGTTGTCGGTGAAGGCGTTCGCGATGCTGATGGCCGTGAACTGGGCGCTACCATGCCGACGTACGATCCTGCAGGCAATATTCTTTACAGCGGAGCTGCTGATGCCATTGGACATATGCTCGGCAAATCCATGGGGGAAAAAATCTTCCGTGACATGCGTTCCTTTGAGCCGGCTTCGGCAGCAATGTTCAATCGAAAGATTGGCCACACTCAGCGCGGGGGCCGGCCAATTCTGTTTGATCGTTTCTATGCGTCTCAACTGGGAGGAAAGGCGGTTGACTTACTGGTCTCCGGAGAAACAAATGAGATTGCGACCATTCAGTATCAACCCGAAAAAGGCTTCTCACTCAGCTCCATTTCGGCAAATAAATTACGCGATCAGTGGGGTGAGATTCATCCCAGAGAAGTTCATCCGTCGATGTACGACGCTCGCCGAATGCAACTGTCGGAGTTCGGGATTGAGTACCTGAAACCGATCTTTACAAACGCGATCGGGCAGGATGATGTGGAAGCCATTCGAACCCAGATGTTCAGCGCAGGAAGTTTGAGCAATCGTTATCAGAGCATGAATACCGACGTACGAAAACGCATTCGATATCTCTGAACCTGCCTCTGGATTGGTGCTTCATGACGTTCCTGTCAGGATTTCTGATACGACTCGAGCTTCCCCGACGCCGGTTAGTTTTTCTTTCAGGCCGCTGTCGAGGATGAACAAGTCTCGGTGATTAAGGCCGAGCAGGTGCAGAATGGTTGCATGCCAGTCGGCGACGCTCACACGTCCTTCGACGGCTGAAAGCCCGATCTCATCCGTCGCACCGAAGATTGTGCCGGCTTTAATGCCTGCTCCAGCCATCCATGTGGAGAACGCATTCTTGTTGTGGTCCCGTCCCGCTTTGCGTTCGTCCTTGTCCGGAGGAAGCTGGGCGATTGGCAGTCGTCCGAATTCGCCGCCCCAGACCACCAATGTGCTGTCGAAGAGGCCTCGTTGCTTCAGGTCAGTCAGCAGGCCCGCCACCGGAAGGTCCGTCCGATCGCAGGCGGCTTTCATGTCGGTTGCGATTCCCGTATGGTTATCCCAGATCTGGCTGTTGATGTAGAGCTGCGCGAAGCGAACGCCACGCTCAATCAGGCGACGAGCAATCAAACACCGGCGACCGTACGAATCAGTTGGCTCCTGGCCGATGCCATACATTCTTTGCGTCGTCAGTGTTTCCGATGAAATGTCCAGTGCGTCGCTGGCTGCCATCTGCATTCGCGCGGCCAGTTCATAGCTGGCGATGCG
>JANPHT010000657.1:0-1293 GCA_031424595.1 Planctomycetota bacterium | reverse complement strand
CTTGAAATGATCTCCCGAACACCCGAACAACTGATGGCCTACAACGCTCGCCTGAAATTCCAGCGCGATGAAGTCGCCAAAATGCTTCAGGCCAGACGGGAAGGCGAAGAAATCGGAGAGGCACGCGGAGAGGCACGTGGTCGAATCGTGATCCTGCAGGAACTGCTTGGCCAGCATATATGGAACGCGGAAGATTTTGCTAAGTGCGACGCTGCCCAATTGAACGCCCTGGCCAATCAATTGCAGCAACAGTTGCGGGCTCGTAATTCGTGAAACTTCACCTGAGCCGGCTCAGCGATTTGGACTGCGGCAGCCTGCTGCCGCTTTCGGCTCCACAGCCTGCGGTGGACAGCTGCTCTGATGACTAACAAGCCGTCAAACCGCATGATTTGGCAGCAGTCCCGTTTTCGTCTCTTCGTTGAGGAAACAATCGCCACCATCGCAGAGCCGCCTCGTCATCAGACCAGGCTTTCACAATGTCCGGCCGCGTCCTGACAACAACATGCAGGTCATTGCTGAGCATGGCAAAGCCCAGAATATCCAGGGCGAAGATCCCAACCAGTTCTTCCAGCCGTTTGCGGATCCACTCTTTGCGATGGGAGTAGTCTTTTCCAGAACGACGATCCTTGCCACAGAGAAACGTGCGTCTCACGCAGCGGTTAATCAGATGAAACGCCTGAATCTCATCTTCCGCACAAATCTCCGTCCGCTTTAATCGAGGCATCGTCCTCTCCTTTGTGCATTCAAAGGCACATGTTTCCCGTGGCCGCACCCCGCAATCACTCTTCTGGAAGTTTAATCACCAACTACACTTCCGTCAAAAAGGTGGGTGGCACTGTCGTTCCCGCACACTGTCGTTCCCGCAGCAGGATCTTCACCATCGACCGACAGCGAGCCAGTCCAAATGTTCAACGGAGTTGATCGTGTCGCCGGTGGTTCATATCCCGGAGCATCATCCCCAACATCATTCTGCCCGGCCGCAACAGGCACGGTCGGTGGTGCTGGTGTTGGCGGGTTTGGCTGAGGATTGGCTGGCGGATTCGTTTGAGGGTTCGTCGGCGTGCCGGGGATTTGCGATCCTGAGGACGGCGGCTTGTTTGGGCCATCCAGAGTTGTTCCGGTTTCACTGAACAGGCGGGTGAAGTACGAGGCACCGCTGCTCACCGATGGGCTGACTCCGGTGGACGTGTTGCTCGTTGTGCCGGTACCGCTGCCCGTGGCTGTGGTCACCGTGGTGGAAGTCGAGCTTCCTCCGAAACCCATCATCACCATGGCTGAATCGCCCAGACTCCA
>JANPHT010000656.1:0-9888 GCA_031424595.1 Planctomycetota bacterium | reverse complement strand
CTGAGGTGCTGCAGGTTTCACGGACAGTGGAATCTCTTATTCTGAGCCCTTTGAAGGGAGATCAGAATGTCAGGGAAGCGAATCAAAGTCATCAAGCCGGCGGGTCGTCGTCGGTTTACTCGCGAGTTCAAAGAGGAAGCGATTCAGCTGTTAGTAGACGGCCACAGTGCGGAGTCGGTCGCACATCGACTGGGCCTGAAAGGAACACAGTGTCTATATCGTTGGAAGAAAGAGCTTCTGACTCAAAGTGGTCCGATTGCAGGATCACTGGATGGCCGAGTGCGTGAACTTGAGGCGGAACTGAGACGCGTCGAGCGTGAGCGTGATATTTTAAAAAAAGCGTTGGCTATTTTCAGCCGCAGCGAGTAGCGGATGTGTATTCAGCAATCGATGCACTTGCTCAGGAGGGGACGTGGCCGATGGCTCAGATCTGTGAAATGCTTCGTATCTCGCACATTGCCTACTATCAGTGGAAGACTGCCGACGTCTCAACTCGGGATGCGCACGAACAGAGTCTTGCGTCTGAAGTGCGAGAGATCTTTCATCACCACAAGCGACGTTACGGATCGCGTCGAATCGCGAACGAGTTGCGTCAACATGACCGATGCGCTGGTTCTGGCTGCATTGAAAATGGCAATCCGCTCTCGTTCTCCACAACCCGGCCTGATCCACCATTCTGACCGTGGTGGCCAGTACGTCAGCAACGAGTACAAGCAGATCTTGCTTCGAGCTGCAATGCGTTCGAGCATGAGCCGCGCTGACAACTGCTACGACAATGCATTCGCAGAATCCTGCTTCGGAACAATCAAGAACGAACTTCAAATGACCGAATACCAAAACTATCAGGATGCAAAACGCCAACTCGCTGAGTTCATCAGATACTACAACTTCGAACGAACTCACTCCTCCATCGGTTACCTCACACCTCACCAGTTCGAATTGAACATCAGCTCAAAGAAATAAGAGCACGAACTGTCCGTGAAACCTGCAGCACCTCAATCTCAACGCCGCGCCGCCCGAATGCGGACAGTGGCTGACGTTCGGATAGTTGTGTTCATGCCTGGGGTAAAAGCGGAATGGCATCGGCATCCTGCCCGAATGCCGAAACTCGAAGCCGTCCCGAGTCTTACGCCAAAATCAGTGCAGAGGGACTATGCATTGAATGAAGCTTGCCAACGATCATCGCGTTATCACGCAGAGGGTGGCGGTCAAATTGAGATTCATTCCAATAGTTCCTGCCTGTCACCAACTGGTCTGTCCTACCGGTTACCTCTAAACTACTGCGCCATGGTTGTACTGCGGTCGCTGCGATACGGCCCAAACGGACAGCAAAAGAACGGAAACCTCGTTTATCTCGTCGCGCCAGGAAGACGCAATGCACAATGCTCGTCGATCACTGCGATCAATCATCCTGTTGCTCGCTGGAATAGCCATCAGTGACTCAGCAGCGTTTCTTTCCGCACAAGAGAAGGCGACTTCCGCAGCGGCTTTATCGTTCGACGCTATTTTTGCTGAAAAGCAGTTCCAACTCGAACCTTTTGCCGGGCATTGGCAGGCTGACAGCCAGGGATTCGAGTTGATCCGCAAGGATCCGGTCACCGGAATGTCGTCGATCGCGAGGATCGGCCTGACGACTCCTCCAGCGGAAGAGGTTTTGATCCCCGGTGAATGGCTGCAACCGACGCCAGCCGACAAACCGCTGGACATCGACGCTTACGAATGGTCTGCCGATCGCACAAAATTGCTGATCTTCACCAACACGCGGCGGGTGTGGCGACTCAATACGCGAGGAGACTATTGGGTCCTGGAACTTGCCAGCAAGCGGCTTTACAAACTTGGCGGCGACGTGCCCGAAGCGACTTTGATGTTCGCGAAGTTCTCACCGGACGCGACGAGTGTCGGCTACGTCCACGACCGAGATCTGTACGTTCAGGCGCTGGCCGATCAATCGATCATAAAACTCACAAATTCCGATGCGCCAACGAAGATTAACGGAACATTCGATTGGGCCTATGAAGAGGAATTCTCGCTGCACGACGGTTTTCGATTCAGCCCTGATGGAAAACACATCGCCTTCTGGGAGATTGATGGGTCGGGAATTGAACTGTTTCCGCTCGTCGATAACACGTCCACTTTGTATCCCAAAATTCATTACATACCTTACCCCAAAGTGGGCACGACAAATCCTGCCGCGCGAATTGGAGTCATCGATCTGGCAACTTATGCCACGACTTGGGCCACGATCCCAGGCGATGTCCGCGAAAATTACCTGCCGCGCATGGAATGGGTGGATTCCAGTCATCTGACAATCCAGCAGTTGAACCGCCGACAGAATCATTGGAAACTGTATCTCTGCGACGGCGGGTCCGGTGTTTCCAAAACAGTTCTTGAAGAAGAAGATGCCGCCTGGATCGATGTCCACGACGAGACGATCTGGCTGAAGGACAAGTCACAGTTTCTCTGGCTGAGCGAAAAGAGTGGCTGGCGACACATCTACGCCGTTTCCCGAGATGGCCAGTTCATCGCTCCGGTGACCAGTGGCAAGTTTGACGTGATCGAAGTTCTGGGTATAGACGAGGTTGAGAAGTTGGTCTACTTCTATGCTTCACCAGAAAACGCCACGCAAAAGTATTTGTATCGAATCAACCTTGATGGCAGCGGGCTGAATCGAGTCACTCCATCGAATCAACAGGGCACCCATCGGTACGTTTTATCCCCTGATCGCAAGCGAGCTTTGGTGACCGTGTCGCGATTTGGTGATCCGCCCCGGACGGATGTTGTCCGCCTGAGCGACCATTCGGTAGAGTGCGTTGTTGACGCGAATGATCTCCTGAAACAAAAGGTCGCAGCGTTACGTCTCCCGAAGCATGAGTTTTTTCGAGTCGATATCGGTCAAGGTGTAGAATTGGATTCGTGGAGCATTCTGCCACCGAATTTCGATCCGACGAAAAAATATCCGCTGATTGTGTTTGTCTATGGTGAACCAGCCGGACAGACGGTGCTTGATCAATGGGGCGGAGATCGATCACTTTGGCATCACATGCTCGCCGTGAAGGGCTACGTCGTCATGAGCTTTGACAATCGCGGCACACCCAGCCCGCGCGGTCGTGAGTGGAGGAAGTGCGTGTACGGCCAGATCGGCATTTTGGCATCGGCCGACCAGGCTGCTGCGGTGAAATCGGTGCTCGCATCACGTCCCTGCCTGGACACGAGCCGCGTCGGAATCTGGGGCTGGAGCGGCGGTGGTTCAATGACTCTTAACATGCTGTTCCGTTATCCGGAAATTTATGCGACCGGAGTTTCCGTCGCGCCCGTCCCGAATCAACTGTACTATGACACGATCTACCAGGAACGATACATGGGGCTGCCAAACGACAACGCCGAAGGCTATCGGTTGGGTTCTCCGATCACGTTCGCCCACCAACTCAAGGGCGAATTACTCCTGATCCACGGTACAGGCGACGACAATTGTCACTATCAGACGAGCGAACTCCTGATCAATGAGCTGATCAAGCACAATAAATCGTTCTCCATGTTTGCGTACCCGAATCGCACACACGCCATCCGCGAAGGGGAGAATACCACCAGGCATCTGTATCAGATGATCACAACGCATTTCCTGAGCACATTGCCAGGCGGTCCTCGCTGAGGAAATACAACTCCTGTCGTGGGCTTCACCAGCAACCGCAAAACAAAGTTGACTTGTGGTGGAAAGTCTCGTATCAGACACACGAGCAATAATCTTGCGAGCACAGGGCGTGGACAAAATCAAACGAGATTTTAACACGGGCCGTATTCCAGACCCAGTTGGCCTTGCGTGCCAAAACCATATTCAATCGACTTAGAAACGTACGTAGTAAACATGCCGAACATCAACCAGCAGGCGTTCTTAGAGGACACTAATGGAGAATCGGCAGCGATGATTTACCGTCGTCCGATTCAGGAACAACTCAACAGCTGTGAAATCGCACGAGCGTCATTTGAAAATTCCTGATTTGTGAAGAAACTGCGGAGACTTGTGGTAGTATCACACTGCGAAGATCAGTTTCACGTTTTGTGCTTTGGACATGATAAGACGTAAGTTGTCGCACCGCGATTTATGCAACTTATCGCCGAAACATGCGGCGGCTTTTGCTCTCGAATGCGAACCGGAATGAGGCAGGGATTTGTGAAGAACACTGGAATGGTAAATCGTGTTGCGTTGATTCTGGTGGCGACTTTCTGTTCGCTGGCGGGAACTTTGTGGGCCGATGTTCAGGTCACGAGCGAGACTTCTCAAAGTGGCAATCATTTTCGCTTCCAAACACTGCCGTCGCCCGCGGTCGATGATGCTGGTGCGAGAGGCAAGTGGAAACTCCTTGCTGGCCGAGCTGATGCGAACTCCGGCGCCATCGAAAAACTTTTTGACGGAGGTGTGCCGACCAGTGAAGACCAGCCCTCGCAGAATTTCTTCTTTGCAGCAGGAACCGAGGGAGGATTGATCGCAGTAGATTTGGAGCAGTCTCTCGACCTGTGCGAAATCGTCACTTACTCATGGCATTCCGACAATCGCGCGCCGCAGGTTTATTCCATCTATGCAGCAACGGGAGACGAAAAGGGATTTGTATTTCCGGAATCTGCAGAGTTCGTGAGCAAGACGCCAGGATGGAAGAAGATCGCAGATGTCGATACTCGCACCGCGAATCGAGAAGGGGGTCAGCATGCTGCCAAAGTTTTTAGACCGGCCGGTCCATTAGGAATGTTTCGGCATCTTGTTTTCGCATTCCACGCCACTGAGCCGGGTGATTCGTTTAGTAACACGTTCTTGAGTGAGATCGACGTTATCGTAGGTGACGCGAAAACGCTTCAGCGAATCCTGGTACCGGAACTGCGAGAAATCAAATTCTCCACGGTCGACGAGACCTTTCACTTTACTGTCGATGTGACACAAGCCCTCGAACTTGAGGAGTGGACTGAAACGGAGCTCAGGCCGGTCATTAAAGAATGGTACCCCAGAATCGTTGCATTGCTTCCAGGCGAAGGATTTGAAGCCGCTCGCCATGTGCGATTTCAGTATCTTCGGGATGTTGAGATGAAAGGGACGCCGGCCTATGCGTCGGGTTCGACGATCTCAATGAATGCGGAGTCGTTCCGCGGTCAGCTGAATGGCGAAGCGCGAGGGGCCGTAGTGCATGAAATGGTGCATGTCGTGCAAAGTTATCCACGCGGCAGCCGCAGTGCCCGCGGAATTGCCAGGCCACCAGGTTGGGTTATTGAAGGAGTGCCGGATTACATTCGTTGGTTTCTCTATGAGCCACAGGCGGAGGGAGCCCGCTTGTCCCCGCAGTTTTTGAAGAACGCGAAGCATGATGCCAGCTATCGGATATTGGCGAACTTTATAGACTGGGTCATTCGCAAGTATCCGCTGGAGGGCCAGTTGCTCGAGCGACTGAATACCGCCGCACGTCATGGAAAATACTCGTCCGATTTCTGGAAAGAGTTGACCGGAAAATCGGAAGACCAACTGGAAGCGGCCTGGCGTTCCGGGCTCTGATGACTCAACGGCCTTGATGGCTCCCATTGACGGCTCCTCCCTTTTGGTAGAGTCGAAGCGTCTGACGCAGGACCCCGATCCGGGAAGGAACTGACTTGCGTGCGTGCGTGCGTGCCAAGTCATCCGGCAGTCATATTTCCTCGACTGTCAGGTTCAAAGTCATGGTCTTCCTGATCATCTTCTCCGCGCCGAGTTTGGAGTCTCTACACGACCAACGGCCATTGTGTCATTTATAAACAGCGAGTTTACGGCTCACAACACTGCTCAAGCGGAATGCGAACAGGCCGGGGTGAATCGGGCATCAATTTGAATTCGCAGACAAATTTGTCTCATTGAACCAGACAGCGTCCCGATTAAAAAAACCCGAGGAGTCTACTTGTAGAAGCTCGGCTTCCTTGGCACGATGCCAAGCTGCTTGTATGCAAAGCCACTGTCGGGAGGGTTGTATTCGCCGACAATTTCCATGCGGGATTGCGGGGCGATGCTGGCTTCCATTTTCTGGCACCAGTAGGCCGCGTTCACGGTGAGGCGGCGAACTCCTTCGCTTTTGAAATCCTGAGCGCTGCCCATCGTGAGGTTGAAAACTCGAGCGTTGTGGCCGGTGTTGCCGGTCCAGGTCTTAACCCAGGCGACGGGTAACGGAATCAGGTCCGGGTTGATCGCGTCATCATGATTGCGGCCCATCAAAGGTTGGCCGTTGACGAGCGGAAGACAGCCCTCGGGCAGATGGCCGCCTTCTTTGAAAGTGCGATAAACATCTGACGTGCCCCAAATGTCTGAAACGCCTTTGAGAACAGGATGGTCCTTGTTTTCCTCAACGATGATGCCGCGAGTCGAATCCTGCTGCCAGCGACCGTGATGATTTCGAAAGGAGCCGCCCAGCACGGCTTCGCCAAAATCGATCTTCCTGCCATCTTTTTCGTAGTCGAATTCAATGAAGCCGTGGTTAGCTGTGCGGATCCCGATGATCGGTTTCCCCGAATCCAGATAGTTGTTGATGTGCTGCCGTTGCTCAGGCGGCAGCGAAAGGAGTCGGCTGAAGAGAATCACGAGGTCGCATTTTTCGAGATGTTCCAGGCCCGGAATGTTGTGAGTGACCGCCCTGTCTTCCCAGCGAATCTTTTGAGTGGGATCAACGTTGTTGTCTTCGTTCAGGCTGAACAGCACCGTGCAGTGAAATCCATGATGCTTCGCCAGAAGTCGTGCCAGCATCGGCATGGAATATTCGCTGCGGTATTCCTGATCGGCCGCGATCAACACGATGTGCCTGCCAACTCCCGGTCCGGACTCACCGGAATACGTCAGCCACAGCGGACTTTCGGAGACAGGATGTTCGCCGGCGCTCAATCGGCCGTCATTCGCTGAAAACGTGCACAAGGCACTGACCAGGAGAGCGACCAGGCAGGAGGAGCTCATGGTGCGTTTCGTTGATTGCATTTCGAGGGTTTCCGAACAACATGAACTGGGGATGGAAAACAGACTCTCGCCGGATATTCGGTGGCCGGATATTCCGGGGCCGGATATTTCGCCTGCAAGAAATGTATTGTAGTCGATCTGCAATTCACTGCGGAGCAGAGCAGTCAGTTAGTCTGAAGTCATATTGCAGCTTGTGAGATTTGCCTGTCGTCTTTCCCAGGGCTCATGGCTCGGGCGCATCGTGCTAAGCTGCCAGACAGCCAATCGCTGATCTCGTGGCTGCGAGAAGCCATTGCGGTCATTTCCACCAAAATGGTCCTGACTTGGAGCGGATTCTGCGCAGGTTCCATATCATTGATCCGGGATCTGAGAGCCACCGCATCGGTTGTCAGGACAATGTGTTGATCGCACAAATCACACTCAGAGGCTGATGCGATGTCGCTCGCCTCAACGGAGCGGCACGGCTACTTTGGAATCTCATTCACCGTGTAATACGCATGTCGATGAAGCAGTTCATCGTTGTCTCGCGAACGCAGTGGGTCAAGATCAAATTCATAGACGAAGCCTTTAGTCAGTTTGTCCAGAACGATCCTGGCTGACATGCCGTCGTCGGCCAGAGAAACCGATTTTACGGGGGGCCTTGTCTGTTCGACTTCCGGTCCGCCGTAGCCACCGTGGTAAGGGTGCGTAAACGTCGAAAGTCCATACGACGATGGAGAGCTTCCGGTGGTCTGATCAACTGGCTTCGTAAATGTCACCTTGAAGCCGTCCGGTTCGATGGTGATGCGGTTGATCTCGAACGGCATTTTGCCGCTCCAGAGAAGGCGTTCGAGGGCGAACGGTTTGATGCCTCGCACGGGCCAGCCGCGATTTGTGCCGCCAGCGATCAGGTTTCCGCCGGGCGAAAACTTCACGTTCAGAATGCCAGTCGAAAGACCCTCACGGAACGGATAGCAGGCTCCCTGCCAGACCCCGTTGACCTGCTCGGTCGTCGCACGCAGCAGAACGGACAGCGTGTAATCGCCCAGAAACATCTGGCCCTCAAACGGGCCGAACTTGCCTTGGGTCTTGTTGACGCTGAATGCCGTGATCGACCGGCCCATCCGAATGTATGGAAAGACCACGGCATACGGGACAAGCTGCTTCACGCGATCCTTCTCGGTCACAATCCGAGTCCCCGATTTTGGCTTTTCCGGGACTTCACCCAGCTCCGGGGCATTTTTGTACCATTCAAAGCTGGCCGGATGACCGTGAAAGCTCTTTTCTGAGATTGCCTTCAAACTGCAGGAGCAATTCCACGGCCCCTGACTCTCCACGTAGAACAGCGAATCGTGTTCATCAAAACCGATGCCGCCGGGGCTGCGGAGTCCGCTGGCGAATGCAGTGGTCTTGCCGTCGGGAGCCACCTTCATGACGAAGCCGCGAAACAGAGCCCACGAGTTGTATGATTCGGAAAGTCCAAGACTGACGAACTGGTTTCCAGCAGCATCGAAGTCTGAGCCGAATGCATACTCATGATAGTTGGCATAGCCCCAGTTGTCTGAAATCGTTTCGAATCGATCGGCCTTGCCGTCGTTGTTGGAATCGCTGAGACGAGTCAGCTCGCAGCTTTGCGTGACGTAAAATGCGTTGTCGCGCCACGTGAGTCCGAAGATCTCATCAAGGCCCGAGGCGAACAGATGAAACGTCGGGTTGGGTTTCAATTCGTCGATGCCATCGATCAGATAGATCTCGCCATGACGAGTCCCCACGGCCACTCGATTGTCCGGCAGCACCGCAAACGCGCCGGCTTCGACGACGGTGTCAGGCGGCAGCGGGATATTGACGATCGGATAGTACTCGCGTTCGCGTTCTTCGGTTCCCCATCGATCGCCAACTTCTTCAGCGTGCGTCACCGTAAGGCCAAAGAATGCGATCAGGAGACTGGCAATGAGTGGAAACGCGTTGGCGTCCGGTTGACACAATGAACCGGGCGACAGCGAGTTCCGGCGGATGGACTTTCGCAAACGACGTTCTGGCGATGGGCTATTGGTCAAGGGGTTCATAGAGAATCTCCTGTGTGGATTTGCCTTCCGGAATTTCCAGTTTCAGCAACAATTCGGACGCCGCCGGATGATCTGCCGGAGGTCGCAATTTGACCTCAACGTCGGGAACAGTCAGACGCAGTCGCCCGGCTTTAAAAATACGGTCCGATTCGGCTGCAATCTCACCGGTTAATGCTCGGAACCAGACTGTTTGCTGCGTTGGCGAATCGAAATGGAGCACTCGAATCAGACGCTGCTGTTTGTCAGTACCGGCTGCCGTCGACCGGTCTTCGATCTCGATCGTTCCACTTCGATACATGAACGTGGGAATCGAAGACTCACCAAGGAAATATCCTCGGAACTGATAGCCGTGGTTCCTGGGGTACAGCGGATCCGGGTTGACTCGAGCATCTTTCGTCATCACCGGCATCAATGGCCACGGGGATTTTTCATCGGTCAGCCGAGCGAACGAAACGTCCTGAGCCAGTGTGATGGGCTCTCGGGCAGGATTGAAATCTCCCGAGCCCTGGCCATTCCAGTTCACGGCAACGAAGTCGCCTTGCCAAAGTGCGGACAAGGTCCCGGTTTCGGCGTTGAAGGCGTAACTGAGTTTCTCCGGAAGGCCGACGGCGATGCCACGAAATCCAGCGACTCGACTTCGTCCGCGATGGATCATCGCCTCGGTACCAACCGTCAGCTTTGTATTGACCCAGCGAATTCCGGACGGATCGGCGGCCGATGTGCCAAGCGAAAGGTAGTACCAGATTGCTTCGATCTGCATGTCCGTATTGCCGTCAAGAATCGTCTTGTGCGACGCGATACCATTCGACCAGGCCGTCGGCATCAGAATCCTCGGACGAAACGCCCCGGGGTTGCGCAGAAAGCTGTTGAACCAACCGGGTTGAAGCCGCTGGT
>JANPHT010000655.1:0-15539 GCA_031424595.1 Planctomycetota bacterium | reverse complement strand
CATCATGTTTGTGTTCAGAATACGACGGCGGCGGGCGACGGCCTTCAGTGTGGCCAGACCATATTTCAGGACTCCGCGGAATCGACGAATCGATCTCGCCTCCATGGCAATTTCGCCACTCAGGCCGAGTCCCAGTGTGTTAACGAAAAACTGGCGGCGTCCATTTGCATCACAGACTTCTCCGACATCCACACGGCTGGATCCCTCGGATTGCAGCATCTCCAGCGCGTCCTGCCAGTGTCGAGGGATTCCACAGGCAGCGGCGTAATCATTTCCGGATCCCAGTGGCAAAAGGCCCAGGCGGACGTGTTGATTTTCGGAAAGCAGGATTCCGTTCGCGATTTCATGGACCGTGCCATCGCCGCCTGCCGCCACAATCGTCCCATAGTCGCCGCGTGCTGCATCGAATGCCAGTAATTCCGCATGTCCCACTGCTCTGGTTTCGACAAACTCGGTCCCGTCGGAAAAACGTTGTCGAAGCTCCGACTGCAAACGCCCCGTGCGACCTTGAGCTGCTGTCGAATTGATGATCACAAGCGTCTTGTGCATACAGTTGGCTGCCGATGGAAGCGGGCTCACTGAACTGATCCGTCTCCGCGGACCGATTCCACTTCGGCAGCATCAGTCGTGTCAGCAGCAGCCGAACGCTTCGCCTGAGAAGCAAAGGGGATGATAAACTGTCGAAGGTAGCCCAGCGGCAGACGCCGACCGCCTGCCAGACCATAGGTTTTGGGCCAGGCGTCGGGCAGGTAGTAAGTGCCGAAGATGCGGTCGATCAGTGACAGGTGAACCGAAAAATTTCGATCGATCGCCTCCGATGCAGAACTGTGATGCCAGTGGTGAAATGCGGGCGTCGCAATCAACCATCGAATTGGCCGAAACTCCCAGGCCACATTGGCATGAATAAACGTGGCCTGTATCACCACCCAGACTACATAGGCATACAGCGCCGGCCCGGAGAAACCCATAACGTAGATGGGAATGTACGTGGTCGCACGAGTGGTGATGGCATCCACCAGGTGCAGTCGAGATCCTGCAATCCAGTCCATCGCTTCGGCAGAATGGTGGATCGCGTGAAATCGCCACAGGAATGGAATCGTGTGAAACGCGCGATGGACCCAATACTGTGTCAGGTCCGAAATCAGCAGCACACAGGCAAACTGGACGACAAACGGCAGACTGGTGACGACATTCTGAATTGCCGAAATTCGCGCCCAGTCGAAAAAGACCATCGCCGGCTTCATTGTCATCAGAGTGGTAAACTGCACCATGAACGTTGTGACAAAGAAGTATGTCAGATCGGTCCTCCAGCCGTAGCGGAACACGGGCTGTTCAGGATGCTTCGCGAAGAGTCGTTCCAAGGGGATATACATGGCCGAGTATCCGAGGAGGTTCAGCAGGAACCAGTCCAGACCCAGAAACGGTCCAGCGGTCAGTTCGCCATCAATCTGCACTGAAGCGCCACCAAGCAGTGCGGCCAGCAACGTTTGAATGATGCCGGCGAGGCCCATCGCTTTGTTGTAACGCAGACAAACGCTAATTGTACCCAGCAGAAAACTGGCCACAAGCACCAGGTGCAGCATCGCGCGAATGTACGGCAGAGGATAATACGCCCGAAGCGCGGGCATCGTCAGATACTCCGGGAAGTGGAAGCAAACGACCGCACTAAGTCCGATGAACCCGAGCAGCGCGGACAGAACACCGCTGATCCATCCATTTCCAAATGCGGTCGGCTGCGTGGTCTCAAGCGACATGTGAGGCCGCGTCGGTATTGCCGCTTTAGTTTCATTGGAATCAGCCATCGACGTTTCCGGGCAAATGTGGATTGGACATGGAATGACTGCCGTCAGTCGCCAGACGAAGATCTGCTTCCAGCGCGGCATAATACTTCTGATCATCATTGCGAGGCTGCAGTCCGGTGAATCGGGTGACGATTCTCTCCAGTCGTGGAAAGAAGTCGATCGCTGTCAGCAGCGGATTGCACCATCCCAGTGCGATACAGTAGTTGTCAATATGAGGAGCCTTATGATGCTGCAGATGTGCTCTCCGGCTGAGAATCAGTCGGCTCGACTGCAGCCAGCGAATGATTGTCGGCGGGTTCTTCATGTGAGCCCACTGGTGAACCTGATTCGTCGGCAGGCCCGCCGCACAAAATGAGACCACATAGACGGCCAGGGCCGAAGACAATGGACCGATCGTTGAGATCCAGAAGGCAGCAATCAGGAACGGAATGACAATCGCCGCCACGTCTCCGTTTGTGTCGAAGACGTTACGGCGCAGAAAATCATTGGGGTTGACGTGGTGAACTCGAAAAGGCTTCAGCAGTCTCTGGCCCAGTATCGGCATGGTATCGCGGAACCACGTATCCGCCGTCCAATGGATGATTCCAGAAAGGAAATCCGCTGTGACAAAGCCAGCCAGCATCACCAGCGGCATCCAGGGAAAACGCAGACCGATCGCCAATACCAGACTGACAAGGTGATATGCGATCAGCGTCAGTGCCGTGCCGATCCCGACAGCTTCCAGCACTCGCCGAGGCCAATAGATCTCATCATGCCGCGGAAGCAGAGCAGTTCTATCGGCGGAGTCGTTTCGATCTGACTTCAGCAAGTCGCGGACTCCTGTTCGCTATGAGGTGAATCCTTGCCCCGCCGTCGCTCTGCGGTTCCGGAATTGCGGTTACGTTATCGTGCAATCCGGACAGCCGCCAGCCATGACAATGAACACGCAGCCATCGGCATCCCGAATAGACCCTAATCATGCTCTGCGACTGACAACCTTGCATCCTCTTCTCCACCTGCACTGCATCGAGGGCCAGTTGTGAACCACTCCGATTTCCTCTCCGGGTATCTTGGACTCCCTCACGGCTTTCTTCTCCGGGCCGACCCGTTGGGACTTGCGACATCAAAGTGAATGCCGTGCCGTACGATTTTCAAAGGTCATGACTTGCCTGAATCTGGGTTGCGGCATGCGTGGTCTATGTGGATCTGAATCCAAGTCGTGCCGGGCCTGTGACAACGCCTGAGAAGCGAAATCTAACGAGTGGCCAGGATTGCATCATCGACTGATCGTCAAATAGGCGATGAATGCTCCTCCACCAATCAGCACCAAAAACAGCAACCCCCATGAAGTCGACGACGTACGAAAATACACGTGCGGAGTTCGATGGATGATCTGCTTATAAGTCGGAGTAAACACGTATTTTGCGGCCGGACGAACCAGATACCACAATGAGGTCCCCCCAAAGATCGTGCCAATGGGAATGAAGGGTAACCACAAAACACAAAGTGCTATGGCTCCGATTCTTGCCCATGTGCGAAACCTTTGAAGCCCTATTCCGATGGCAACATGACTGACAGCCAGCAAACAAACGCCGCAACAAGCAACTAGGGCAAAAACACTCAATGGCCCACTTCCACTGCCAAGCGTCGCATAGGCAAAGACCACACTCAGAATCATCAACAGCAAGCCACCGAAAACGGTGACGCCTCCGATCGAGCGAATATTGGCTTCACAATCAATGAACTGCCGCCGGACGGAAATGTCATCGTCCTGAAATGGATCTGCCGCCTGAAACTCCGACATGGGAGCCTCGTACGGGTTCACCGCATTTAGATTCTCATCGGCGAGGGGAAGCATAGCCCTCTCTATCACGCAATGGAAGGTTTGTGAATCGATTCAGCACTGGCGAGCATTGATCTTATCCAGCACTGTAAACAAAAACAGCCGTTTCAATTGAGTAACTGACGCGGCATTGGTCAAATTCAGCTCAGAATTGCGATACCACTCCCTGGCCCCAGCAATGCCGACCGGTCTCGCTTATCCCCAGCCCCACGCTGAATTTGTCTGGAGGTTTCCCGCCGTGAGTTTTCTGAAACGTTTCTGCTGCAGCCTGACCGCCGGTGCATTAATGCCGTTTTTTGCCTCGTCGCTGCTGGCTTTCGCACCAGCAAAGCCCATTGCTTCGACGCCCGTCATCACAACTGACACCCCCGGTCATGCCGCAAAGATCGAAGCAGATATCAAAGGGCAGAAGGACCTGTATCTCGTCGTGACCGATGGCGGCAACGGCTTCGGAAGCGACTGGGCCGATTGGGCTGAGCCGAAAATCGTCGGCAGCAAAGGCGAACTGAAACTCATCGATCTGAAATGGAAGAACGCGTCCGCCGATTGGGGCAACGTTGCAATCAATAAGAACGTCAATGGCGGTGACATGAGAATCGCTGGGAAGCCAGTTGAATTCGGTATCGGCACTCATGCCAATTCTGTCATCCATTTCGAACTTCCGGAAGGCTACGATAGGTTCATCGCGCGTGCGGGGATCGATAACGGCGGCAGCGATCAGGGCATGGGCAGCAGCGTGCAATTCTTTGTGTACACATCGGCTCCAGGTCCGGTTGGACAAAACGCCCCTGCGGACCGCACTCCCGAAAACGCCGTGGCAGGACTCGATGTGACCGATGGCGTTGAACTGAACCTGTTCGCCGCCGAACCGATGCTGCTCAGCCCGTCGAATATCGACATCGATCATCTCGGCCGCGTCTGGGTTTGCGAAGTCGTCAACTATCGACGCTTCGCCAACGGCAACAATCCGGAACGAGTCGAAGGCGACCGCATTCTGATTCTGGACGACACCAATGGCGACGGCATTGCCGACAAGGAGACCGTCTTCTATCAGGGGCGCGAAATCGATTCGGCTCACGGAGTCTGCGTGCTGGGTAATCGAGTCATCGTCTCCGCTGGCGACAGCGTGTTCAGCTTCTACGACGACAACGGCGACTTGAAAGCTGATCGCAAGGAAGTGCTCTTCACCGGCATCAAGGGGACTCAGCACGACCACGGGATTCACAGCTTTACGTTTGGCCCGGACGGTCGACTTTACTTCAACTTCGGCAACAGCGGTGAAGAACTGCACAATCCGGATGGTTCGATTGTTGTCGATGTGGCGGGCAACGAAGTCCGAGCTCAACGAAAGCCGTATCAGGAAGGCATGGCGTTTCGCTGCGAACTGGACGGCAGCAAAGTCGATACGCTCGGCTGGAACTTCCGCAACAATTGGGAACTTTGCATCGACAGCTTCGGCACGGTCTGGCAGTCCGACAACGATGACGACGGCAATAAGGGCGTTCGCATCAACTACGTGATGGAATACGGGAACTACGGCTACAAAGATGAAATCACCGGAGCTGGCTGGCAGACGCCTCGCACAAATATGGAAGAAGAGATTCCTCGCCGCCACTGGCATCTGAACGATCCAGGCGTTGTTCCGAATCTGCTGCAGACCGGGGCGGGTTCACCGACCGGAATACTGATCTACGAAGGCGACAAACTGCCCGAGCGATTCATTAATCAGCTCATCCATTGCGACGCCGGTCCGAACGTGGTTCGCAGCTATGCAGTGACCGACGATGGAGCCGGCTACAAAGCGGAGATCAACGACATTTTGAACGGGACTCGCGATCAGTGGTTCCGTCCGTCAGATGTCTGCGTGGCTCCGGATGGATCCTTGATCGTCGCCGACTGGTACGATCCGGGCGTTGGTGGTCATCGTCAGGGCGACATTGATCGAGGCCGCTTGTTCCGAGTTGCATTGCCGGGCCAGAAGTATTCTGTTCCGAAGCACGACTTTTCAACCGTCGAAGGTGCCGCTGAAGCATTGAAGAGCCCTAACACGGCCACTCGATATCTGGCCTTCACCAAACTGAAAGAATCCGGCGCCGCGGCCGAGACTGTCCTGGCAAAGATTTTTGAATCCGATCCGAACCCACGTTTCCGCTCCCGTGCCTTGTGGTTGCTGGGGCAGATTGAGGGGAAGACTCAGAAGTACGTAGATCTGGCGATCGCCGATAAACACAAGGACATTCGGATCGCGGGCATTCGGCTTGCTCGCCGCATGGGCGCCGATGTGATCCCGGTTGTCGAGAAGCTGGTGAAGGATGAGTCTTCGCAGGTGCGAAGGGAATGTGCGATTGCATTGCGTCACGTAAAATCAAAGAATGCCGCGTCACTCCTCGGCCGTCTCGCTCGGAGCGGCGATCTCCTCAATCGTTGGACTCTGGAGGCGATCGGGATTGGTGCGGATGGCATCTGGGAGGACGTTTCAGGGTATTATTGGAATCCAAACCGCGATCAAACCGCAGCAAATTCCAACGCGATTTTGGATTCTCTTGAACCGATCAACCAGCCCACTGCTCAGAAACCGGTCGCCGCGCCCAATGGTTCGAGATCTCCTGAGGACTTGATTAAAAGACAGCGTGAGTATGCGTTCGTTTCCCGTATGCGTGGAGAAGGCTGTGCAGGGGTAATTGCTGAGTACATCTATACGGCAGCGGCCACGGAGTCAGGCGTATCAGCTGACGATTTTCGAAGCATGATTTTGCCGCTCTTTCGCGCGTTGGACTTTCAGAAGCCAGAAGAAATGTCTAAGGCAATTACGCTGCTCCTCGGCCCCGAAGTGAAGGGCTCAAACGCCGACGTCACGAACGACTTGATGTCAGAAGTAATCCAAAGATACGGCGGAAATCCAGCCTCGGATCCCGCCGTTGCGAAACGCTTCAGCAGGCTACTGGATGAATCTGCTGGCACGTCCAGGTTTGTTCAGCTCGTAAAACGATTTGGATTTACGGAGCGACTTCCAGCAGTGCTGAGTTTGGCGCAGAGCAAGCCAAGCGAACAACTCGGCGTCGAAGCCATCTCCGCTCTGCTTGAACTCAAGCAATGGGATCTGATCGGCAGTGCATTACGCGGCGATGATACAGCAGCAGCGATTGCAACAGCAGATGCTCTTGGTAATTCACAGAACGGTGCCATCAGCGGCCTGCTGCTGCCAGTTGTGAAGAACGCTGACGTCAACATCGATGTTCGTCGAGCGGCCGTCAAGGCGGCTTCAAAGGCTGGCAATGCGGCGATGGAATTGGTGAAGCTTGTTGACGAAAAGACTCTCGATCCGGAGCTGGAGCAGTCTGTTGCGGCGGCTCTACATAGTTCTCCGCACCGAAATGCTCGCGAGGCGGCTCAGCGATTGTTCCCACTGCCGCCGTCGAAGGACAACATGCCGACGCCGCCAATCAGCGAACTCACAAAGCTGAAAGGTGATCTGGCAAACGGTCGCATGGTGTTCTTCTCCACCGGCACCTGTCACAAGTGCCACGTCGTTGACGGCATGGGCCGCGAGATCGGGCCGAACCTGAGTGAGATCGGCAGCAAGCTTAGCCGCGAAGCGATGTTTGAATCGGTCCTCTACCCAAGTGCCGGCATCAGTCACAACTTCGAACTCTGGACCGTCGTTAAGACCGACGGCACGACGGTCAATGGACTGCTCGTGTCCAACACCGACGCCGAAGTCAGTATCAAAGGCGACGATGCTCTGGTGCGAGCTATCCCAAAGTCGGAAGTCGAGGAACTGGTCAAGCAAAAGATCAGCCTGATGCCAGCCGACCTGCAGAAGACCATGACAACTCAGGAACTGGCGGATGTCACCGAATACATGCAGTCGCTGAAGAAGAAGTAGGCCGCTGCGGTTGTTCACGTTGCGAACGTCGACTTTAAGGGAACTATGAACTCCAGCCTTCGCCGTCTCCTCGCGATTGAATCGTCCTGCGACGAAACCGCAGCGGCGGTCGTGCGTGAAGACGGTGAGGTGCTTTCGAATATCATTGCGTCTCAATTCGAACTGCATGAAGAATGGGGTGGTGTGGTTCCGGAGATCGCGTCACGGGCCCATGTGCGGCGGATCCTTCCGGTCATTCAGGCGGCTTTGCGAGAAGCCGATTGTGTTCCGTCCGACTTGCACGCGATCGCTGTTACAACCGAACCTGGCCTGGTTGGCTCTCTGCTTGTGGGTTTGACGGCCGCTAAGACCATGGCAATGAGCCTGCAGATTCCTTTGATTACCGTGAATCATGTGGAAGCTCATATCTATGCGTGCGGAATGGGGCAGGCCCATTCCATCTATCCGTGCATCGGTTTTGTGGTCAGCGGTGGTCACACCAATCTTTACGACTGTCAATCGGCAACCGAGTGCAAACTCATCGGAGGCACCACAGATGATGCTGCTGGGGAGGCGTTCGACAAGGTCGCAAGAATTCTGAATTTGCCATACCCTGGTGGCCCTTCGATTCAAAAAGCAGCAGTCTTTGGAAAGTCGGCGGCTTACAAAATGCCGAGGCCATTGATCAACAGCGGGCGACTGGATTTCAGTTTTTCGGGACTGAAAACAGCAGTGCTATATGCAGCTCGTGGGGTTCCTGGTCCGAATCAACTGGCCGATACTCCGCCTGATCGAGTCAACGATTTGGCAGCCGCTTTTCAGGAAGCCGCCGTTGAAGTCCTGGTCGCAAAGTGTCGATTGGCAGTGCGACAACTGAAGTATTCTCGATTGTGCGTCGGCGGAGGAGTTGCTGCGAACGAGATGCTACGGCAGGAACTCCAGAAAATGGCTCGCAGGGAACGCATTGAGCTGCTGATTGCTCCAATATCCTTGTGTACAGACAATGCGGCCATGGCTGCCATTGCCTGGGATCTGTTGAAGGCTGGAAGAATCGCAAATCTTGACGCAGATGTTCTGCCCGGACTTGTTCGCCACGATTTCCGGAACCGCCAAAAGTGATCGCCGGAATTCAGCAGATTCCGAGTCCTCAGATTGACATCAATCCCTGCAAGTCTACGATAGCAGCATGAATCAACGCATCCTTACGGCATTGCCGGTCTACAATGAAGTGTCCCATGTCGCTGAAGTTCTGACGGAACTTCAGAATCACACAAAAGATATTTTGGTTGTGGATGATGGATCCACTGATGGCACCGCTGACGTTCTCAAGTGTTTTTCGTCAGTTCGCGTGGAACGGCATTTGCCAAACCGGGGCTACGGTGCTGCACTGACCACAGCATTCGATTATGCGTTGCGCTGCGGTTATGACATCTTGGTGACCATGGATTGTGACGGACAGCATCAGCCATACCTTGTGCAGCAGATTGCATCAATGGTGTTCGGCGACGACGGTCCTGTCGACATGGTGTCCGGTTCGCGATATCTGAGAGCGTTTTCCGGAGACAGCATTCCTCCTGTGGAACGCCGCCAGATCAATGCCCGAATTACAGGTTGTATCAACGAACAACTGGGGCTGTCTATCACCGATGCCTTTTGTGGTTTCAAGGCGTATCGCGTCTCAGCACTGGCGGCTCTCGACATCACCGACACAGGCTACGCGATGCCGCTTCAATTGTGGGTGCAGGCCGCCAATCTCGGCTGGAAGATCCAGGAATTTGCCGTGCCGCTGATTTACATGGATGAGAAGCGGTCCTTCGGCGGTTCACTTGATGACGCCAATATTCGACTGGCTCACTACCACAGCGTCCTGAACGCGGAACTGGAACGCCAGGGGATGTCACAACGCTTTACGGCAGATTGCGGCTCCTCCGCGAAATGACAATGGCCGGACTCGGGCTCACGACGCAATGGAGTGTATCGAAGGCCGTCTGGATTCCGTCCGGCATGCTTATGGCTGCACAGTTTTCGAGTTTTGATCCTGGTATCACAGGCATTGAGGCAGCGGTCGCTCGTGGAAACTTGCCAGGTGCACCATTGATTGCAAAAGCAAATGCATTGCACGATAGTAAAAGAGTTAACTCGTCGAGTGCCTGAAGACGATTTAACATGAATCCGCAATTGAATTTGAATTGCTCGAAGTCGCGGCAAGCTGCGCTGACCGGCATCGCCCGGATGAGCAGAGTCGATTTATGTTTTCAACTTCCCGAGCACCTCGCTCGAAGGCCGAAAAAATGCGTTCAACTCGCGTCATTGTCCTCTCTCTGGTGGGATTGCTGAATGGCTCAACCAGCGCCAGCGAAGACTTTTCTGACGAGCATCGTGTGCCGATCGGTACTGTGATTTCCGATCTTCAGTTTAAAGATATTCGTGCGCTCGACCGCAGCATGGCGGAACTTGGAAAACATAAAGCCTGTGTGTTTGTTTTCACGACGACGTCCTGCCCGCTCGTTCGGCGCTCCATGCCGAAGCTCGCCGAATTGCATCAGCAGTATGCCAGTCAGGATGTGCAATTCGTGGCCGTCAACGTCGGGGCCGATGACACAATTCGTGAAGTTGCCGAACAGGCAATCGAATTCAATATGGCGTTTCCATTCGTCAAGGACACCACACTGCAATGTGCTGAAGCCCTGGGCGTAACAAAAACGCCTGAAGTCGTCGTTCTGGATCAGAGTCGCAAGCTGGTTTATCGTGGCCGTATCGATGACCAGTTTCGACTGGGCGGAACGAGGCCTGAGCCTTCTCGAAAGGATCTGAATATCGCACTTCAACAGCTATTAGCCGGTGAGGCAGTGGAGGTTTCAGAGACACCTGTGGATGGCTGCGAAATTACTCCGCGAGCGCCCCTGAACACTGCCGGAATCGCACTTCCCGAGTACCATCGGGACATCGCTCCTCTTTTGAATCGCAAGTGCAACCACTGCCACAGATTTGGCACGGCCGCGCCATTTTCTTTACAGACTTTGGCCGACGTCTCAGCAAATGCTTCCATGATCAGCAGTGTGGTTCAGAACGAAACGATGCCGCCATGGTATGCCAGCTCCAGACATGGACGATTCCAGAATGACCCCTCGCTGACGGCTGACGAAAAATCGATGCTCCTTCGATGGATCATCAACGGACGCCCGGAAGGAAGCCGGGTTTCACAACACGGTGACGTCGAATCTCAGGAGGCTGAGATTGACCCAGCATCAAATCTCAATGAATGGCGAAACGGCAAGCCGGATCTTGTGATCACAATGCTCGAAGAGCACGACATTCCGGCAACAGGATTTATTCCCTATCGCTACACCGTTCTTCCATATCTCTTCCTGCAGGATACATGGGTGGAAGCGTTTGAAATTCGACCGGACAATCGGACCGTTGTCCACCACTGCAATATGGCCTACGTAACGACCGATGGAGCAAGCGAAGAAACGTTCATCACGGGCTACGTCCCCGGAGGCCAGCCCATGGATCTTGGCCGATTCGACAATGGGACGGCGTTCTTTGTTCCAAAGGGCTCAGGACTTGGTCTTCAGATTCACTACACGACAACCGGAAAAAATGAACGCTGTCGCATCTCCGTGGGACTACGATTTCCTCGCCGAACGGTCCAAAAAAGACTTACACATTTTCTCCTCGACCCACGCTTCAAAATCGCGCCCTATGACGGCGCTTATGAGGTCCGAGCATCTCGTACGCTGGAGCAGGATATTGATCTGCTTGGTATGTTTACGCACATGCACGTTCGCGGTAAAGACATGACGTTCTTTGCTGACGTGCCTGACCAACCGCGTGAAACACTACTCAGGATTCCGAACTACAACTTTGAGTGGCAGCTAGGCTATGAAGTCAAGCCCGGTGACAAACAACTGCCCAAAGGAACGGTTATTGAAGCCATCGCTCACTTTGACAATTCCACATTCAATCCGTTTAACCCCGATCCCTCTCGAACAGTGGGTTACGGGCTGCAGACAGTGGATGAGATGTTTAACGGCTTTGTGTTCTTCGTCGACTCTCATGAACAATTGAATCTCCAGGTCGATCCTGACACAGGACGCGAAATCCGAAAGTCGAAATAGAATTGGCGACTTTCAGACGAGATTCGTTCAGAGCGATTCAAACTCTACACGCGAACAATCCAACATGCCATTACTCCAATCAAGCCGCAGAGCTTCTTGTGACAACCGTATTTGGGTCTCCGCAATACTATTTTGCATGTCGGCCTTCGCCAACGCGGCCGCAGATCCTCCGGCCTTAATCTGGATTGAAGGCGAGAATCCCACGGACAGCAACGTCAACCGACATTCCTGGTATTCGGGAGTTGATCATTCTCAGCTGTCTGGTGGAAATCTCTTAAGCCACTTTGATGACAACAGGGCCGGTGAGGCATCTTACCAATTTGATTGCAAAACCGCAGGAGACTATGAACTCTGGCTGCGTACGAATCCGATTTTGTCGTCTCTCTCCTTTTCGCTCAATGGTGCTCCCAGCACGTCGATTGATTTGCAGAAAGGAAAACGCGATGAAATCAACATCGCGGCCGATAAGAAACCCGATTTGCGATTTCTGGCATGGATCAAGGTTGGCAAAGTCCGCCTGCGACAGGGCGGCAACAGAATGCTATTCCACTTCAACAGCGAAAAGCACCATCACGGATATCTTGACTGCTTCGTTTTCTCGGCAACGCCCATCCTGCCGCGTGGCGCGTTCAAGCCAGTTGAGAGTCGTGAAGCCGCATCCGACGACTCAGCGGGTTGGTTCGCGTTTGAACCCGGTTCCGATAAGTTCGAACCGACGAGTGCGATTGACTTAAGATACCTGAATGAGCAAACGGCTGGCGAACAAGGTCAAATTACTGCCCGCGACGGCCAGTTCTATTATGCGACGTCGAATCGCCCAGTTCGATTTTGGGCCGTAAATGGGCCACCAGAAAACTTGCACGGCGAAGATCTGCAGCGATGCGCGAGGATGTTGGCAAAGTATGGAGTGAATCTTGTCCGAGTCCACGGAGCCGTATTCGACAAAAATGGCGAAGCCGACCTTTCTAAGGTGCGAAGGATTCACGAAGTGGTCCGCACCATGAAGGACCAGGGAATCTACACACATCTGTCGATTTATTTTCCGCTTTGGTTCACTCCATCACCGGAACTGGCTTGGTTGCCCGGATACAACGGCAATCAGCATCCGTTTGCCGCCCTTTTCTTCAACGCGGAGTTTCAGAAGAAACACCGCGAGTGGATTCAAGTACTACTTACAACCCCCGATGAAGTGACGGGGAAAGCACTTCTTGCCGAACCGGCATTGTTCGGCCTGGAACTGCAAAATGAAGATTCACTTTTCTTCTGGACATTTAACGACGCAAACATTCCAGAGCCACAGCGTGAGATACTGGAACGCCAATTTGGCGAATGGCTGGTGAAGAAATTCGGATCCCTCAAGGCAGCGATCGACCGCTGGAAAATCGCGCCGCTGAAACGCGATGACCTGAATGAAGGAAGAGTGGCCTTTCGGCCCCTCTGGAATCTATTCAACGATCGCACTCAGCGCGATCAGGATACTGTTGCATTCCTGTTTGAAGTTCAGGACTCCTTCTACCGCGATTCAACCGACTTCGTGAGGGGACTGGGGTTTCAGGGGCTGATTAACACCAGCAACTGGACGACAGCGAGCCCGGAACGCCTCACCCCACTGGAAAAACTTACGTATCTCAACGGCGATTTTGTAGACCGCCATGGCTATTTCGAATGCAACCATAAAGGTGAAAATGCGGCATGGTCGATACGGCAGCACCATTCTTTCAACCACCGCAGCGCACTGCGGTTTGAGCCGGATCAACCGGACAAACCTCGCTTGTTCGTTCATCCCGTGATGGATCCGCAGTACAACGACAAACCATCAATAATTTCCGAAACAACCTTCACTCGCCCCAATCGATTTCGGTCTGAAGCTCCTTTGTACTTCGCTACTTATGGAGCATTGCAGGACACGGATGCCATCGTACATTTTGCATTCGACGGAGCACAATGGGACGTAAAGCCCGGTTTCTGGATGCAACCATGGACACTGGCGACACCGTCCATGCTCGCCCAATTCCCCGCAGCGGCTCTTATTTACAGACAACGTCTGATTGCTACCGGGGAACTGCTCGCGTCGGTCACTCTCAATCAGTCAGAACTGCTCGCCCTGCAGGGAACTCCACTTCCGCAGGACGCCTCCTTCGATGAGCTTCGACTTAAAGATATTCCAACGGGTACGAGCGTGAATACCGGGCAGCGAATTGACCCGCTGATTCACTATGCCGGACGGACTCAGGTGACGTTCACGCACGACAAATCTCAGGTCTCAATGAAAGACCTTTCGCCGCTGATCGACCATAAGCAGCAAACGGTGAAAAGCGTTGCAGGAGACGTGAACTTACACTACGGCACAGGACTTCTGAAGCTGTCTGCCCCCAACGCGCAGGGAGCCAGCGGCGCGTTAAACAGCGAGAAACCGATCAACCTGCCAGCATTACGAATCACCTGCCCTATGGACCTGGCTCACATTATTGCTGTTTCCCTGGACAACGCGCCATTGAGCACATCAAAGCGGATCCTGCTGCAGGTAATGTCTGAGGAACAAACGACTGGCTTTGAAACAGTCAAGACGGCCGATAACCTTTTAGGAATCGTGAATATTGGAACGGACCCATGGCGAGTCAGACAGTTGCAGGGAAGGGTTGAGTTACTTCGAAAAGATGCTCAGTCACTCGTCGTTGTGCCACTCGATTTGAATGGCTATCCGACTTCCAGACATGGAACCGCCGATGGCATTGAACTCCTCCCGGATACGCTCTACTACCTCATTACGAAGCAGCAATAGTCAACTTTCCATGGAGTATCTTTGCCAGCGGAACGAACAGAACGAGTATGCCCAATAACTCATCGCGGGATTATTAAGCCCCGTGTTCACAACTGCCTTCGCTCGCGGCCAGGTAATGCTCACGATGGTTCCACAGGAATGCTGTTCAGTCAAGCAATCGGGAGAGGGGAAAGCCTTGCGGCTTTTCGCCTCCCACATCACCGTGCGTACGGGTCCGTACACGGCGATTCGGTTGGTTAAGCGGCCGGAGTGACAGGGAGTAGTGTAGCGAGACCAAGAGTCTGGAAGAACTGCGAAGAGAGAGCCTTGTGAAGAGCCGGGCTTTTGGCCAAACGCCAGGGGCCGTGGCACGAGCCCACCGTTTGGGCGGCGAGATCCCGAGACACACCCAGACGACGAAGTTCAGAGAAGCGACGACGACTCGTCTTCCATTGCTTCCACACAAGCGCCCGAAGGCGGCGGTGAAGCCACGAGTTCAAGTCGCGAAGCACACTCGGAGTTTCGCAGCGACCAAAGTAGCCAAGCCAGCCTCGCAGATAGCTGTTCAACTGGCCGGTCAACTCCTCCAAAGCAATCCCGCGAGTTCGCCGAGTCAGTTCACGAATCCGGTCTTTGAAACGTTGAATAGCCTTGGGGGCGATTCGACGCTTTGGCAACCGGTGGTGCGTAAAACTATACCCCAGAAACTTCCGATTCCACGGACGATCCACCGCGCTTTTCGATGCGTTCACCGTCAGCCGGAGCCGTTCCGTCAGGAAGCGGCTGACACTCGCCATCACTCGCTGACCCGCACGAACACTGCGAACATAGATGTTGCAGTCGTCGGCATAGCGTGCGAACTTCAGGCCACGTCGTTCCAGTTCACGATCAAGATCATCAAGCATCACGTTGGAAAGCCACGGGGAAAGAGGACCGCCCTGCGGCGTGCCCTCATCGGTCGCTGTGACCAGACCGTTCTCAAGAGCTCCCGCGTTCAGAAACGCGCGAATCAAATGCAGCACACGAACATCCCGAATACGTTGCGCAATCCGGCTCATCAGAATGTCGTGATTGACTCGATCGAAGAACTTTTCAAGATCGAGATCCACCACCCAGCGGAAGCCCTCGGCGATAAAGCCCTGAGCCGCCGTGATCGCCTGATGGGCTG
>JANPHT010000654.1:0-11396 GCA_031424595.1 Planctomycetota bacterium | reverse complement strand
CCAATAGTGTTAGGCACGATCCTTGCGGCGAATTGACGGTCATTCTCGCTGTCAAAAATTAAATAGTTTGGCACGCTTTATTGCATCCTGCAATTGCTGTGGATGTTCAGTCCCATGCTGACATCGCTGCGAGCACTGCAGCAGGCGTCGGAACTGGACAAAGTCTGTAAGAAGCCGGGAGTCGGACGTGCCTGGCTGGGATCGCTGTCGGAATCCGTCAGCATCTTCGATCCTGAACCACTCCAAGAGATCGCCGCCGAACTGGCTGCGCAGCTTCCGCAACCCAGTCAGGGGGCATTCGATCCGATCGGCAAGACGCTGACGGCAGTGGACGGATCCGTCGTCGAAACCATGGTGCGAGTGGCACGCTGCGACTGGCCACAGATCTGCTCGATATTCCTGCCGAACTCATTGCAGAGGCATACCGTTTGAGGTGGCTGATCGAAGTCTGCCAGGCAGACTGCACATCAAGCGCGGGCTTGTATCGACTTACCGGGTGAGATTAAGGTTTCTGCCGGAACATTGCTGCGACTGGCGGAATGGATTCGTCAGCGGTCTGAAAGCAGAAAATCTGCTGGTAAAACCGAGTAAGGAGGCTTTGAATGCCAAATCACGTGCCCCCCCCGCGCCAATCAAAAGTAGCGAGCCAGTCGAAAACTGTCACGAAGGCCACGGAGACAGTCCCGCTGGAGCAGTTGTGGACGCGAATCCCAACTCTTCAGCAGCAGGAAACAGTGCAGCGACGGACGCAAATGCTGGCTCAGCGGCTGGCCACGCCGGCAAACACTCCCGAAGCAAATCCCCGAAGAAGGGAGGCCTCCGATGAGTAACCTCCTTGTACAAACATGGCCGCCGACAGAAACCAATTCGCCGATCAGGACGACCTCGCATCGATCCGAGAAAATCGCCGATCATCATCTGCAGCGACTCGCGATTGTTTACGTGCGACAATCGACACAGCAACAAGTCCTCGAACATTGCGAATCCACCGCGCGGCAATATGCACTTATCGACCGCGCCATTGCGCTGGGCTGGCCGAGTGTCGCGGTCGAGATCATTGACGAAGACCAGGGACGCAGCGGCTTCCAACGACTGCTCGCGGAAGTCAGTGCGGATCGAGTCGGATTGATCATCGGACTCGAAATGAGTCGTCTGGCTCGATCATGCAAAGACTGGCACGCACTGCTGGAAGTATGTGCCATCTATCGCACGCTGCTGGCCGATGGCGATGGGCTCTATGATCCAGGTCACTACAACGACCGATTGTTGCTTGGTCTCAAAGGCACCATGAGCGAAGCGGAGTTACACATTCTGAAGAGTCGTCTTCAGATGGGAATGTGGAACAAGGCCGAGCGAGGGGATATCCTCAATCATCCGCCGATTGGTTACATCCGCAGTCTCTCGGCTCGCAACGGGGAAGAAGACTACGTCATCGATCCGGATGAGCAAGTGCAGTCCGTGGTGCGATTAATCTTTGAGACATTCGCGCGACGTGGCAGCGTCAACTAGACATCCCCAGAAGTTGTTGGCGCGGGGTTGGGGTTATGTTGGCTGCGGTGACACTACCGCAGCCGTCGATTTGGTATCCCGTCTGAGTCGGGCAAAACGGACGCAGGCTCTGCAAAGGAGCAACCTGCGAAGGGATAGCCCGATGTGGGCGGGTGAAAGTCCGTCAGCAGCGTTGTGGCTTTTGCTGCAACGCTGTCTTTATCATCCTGCCAGTCTTTCATTTGTCCCACCCATGCCTCACAAAACCTCTGCCGAAGGCAGCCGGCGATCCAATAGGCTCTCAGCTGTGTTGTTCGAACTGTTCAGGACTTACGTAGCCCAGAGTGCTGTGCAGTCGCACTCGGTTATAGAAAACTTCGATCCATTGAAAAACACTTTGACGAGCTTCTTCGCGTGTCGCGTATCGTGTTTGATGAACCAGTTCTTTCTTCAGACTCGCAAAGAAAATTTCTGACACCGCGTTGTCCCAGCAGTTACCCTTGCGGCTCATGCTGCACTGAATCTTCAGTCGGGAAAGTTCCTCCTGAAACGCTTTGCTGCAGTACTGACTGCCTCGGTCAGAATGGTGCAAAAGGCACGTCGACGGATCAAACTTGCGAACGGCCATCAGCAGCGCCGAAAGGAAAACGGACGTTGTCATTTCGTGACTCATCGACCAGCCTGCGACGCGTCGAGTACACACATCGATTACGCACACCAGAAACAAAAAAACCATCGTCGGTCGCAATGTAAGTCAGATCAGAAACCACTTTTTTACCCGGCTTTTCCGCAGTGAAGTCGCGATCCATGACATTCTCCGCAACAGGCAGAGAATGATTCGAATCGGTCGTAGTCACGCGGAATTTCTTCTCCGTGGAAGCCTTGATTCCTTCCTGTTTCATCACGGCCGCCACCGTGTTTTCACAGACCTCAATCCCTCGCTTCAACAATTCCTGATGCATTCGCGGACTGCCGTAAACATCCAGGTACTGCTCTGAATGGATCGAACGAATTTCTGAAGCCAAAGCGTCACGACGAGCTGCACGCTCACTCGCAGGACGTTGCTTCCACACATAAAAAAAGAACGTGTTACCTGCAGCACGTCACACATCACGCTCACATGCCACTCTTCACGGTGCTGCTCAATGAACTGAAATCTCAGTTCTTTTCGTTCGCGCAGAAGGCCGCTGTTTTTTTTAGTATCTCTCGCTCCATCCGCACACGACGGTTTACGCTGAATGTGGAGGCCATCGCCAACGTGAACCGTGATCCAAAGAAAGGTCGAGCCGCCAAACCGGACGACTTTCCTCCGCTCCGCAAACGACAGACTTCCACACCCACCTCTGGCTGACATTTCGATTCTGAAAGCGGTCTTCGTCGATCGCAGTCTTCCGGTGGGATAATGGTTCATGGCCGCGTCGGCTCAGGGAATTCGTGCAGGACGAGTGTTCGTCGAGCTGTTTGCTGACGACACGAAACTCGTGCGCGGACTGCGAGCCGCCGAACGGAAGCTCAAAGCCTTCGGCACAGGCTTGCAGAGTGTCGGCAAGTCCATGCTGGGGCTTGCCGGACGTAGACGACAAACTCCCTGATCTTTCGGCTGTGTTTCAAGTCACTCGCCTGCGCGAGCGACGCTTCCAGCTTACCTTGTTCATTCTTCTGTTCTTCTCGTTTCTTCGCACGCGCTGCCGCTTGCTGGCGATACAGTTTCTCTTCTTCTGCCTTCTTTTTTTGCTTCTTACTTCTGCTTGATTTCGTGTTCGAGTTTCTTCTCCGCGATCGCCAGAACTCCAGCAACAATCGCGTTCAAACAATTCTCGATCTGATGAGTCTTGGTGTCTTTCCACTGCTTTCTGCAGCCGGTCGCCCAATATGCATCTGCCTCTGGAACTGCCACTGTCAGCATGCCGCTCGGAACTTGCTTCTTTCGTTTTCGCTCGCTGAAGAAATCATAACGGCCCTCAATAGATTCCTTCGGCACGTCAAACTCTTCCTCCACCTTCACGGTTGCTTCTCGAATCGAGAGAGTCACTGACTGGCCATTAATTTCGACCTTTGGTCCAGCGCTGACTTTGTGACCGAGTGACTCAAATGCTTTCAACAGAGCACTCATTACCAGGAGCGACCGACGAAGTTGTTCACGGCTCACAAGCAAGCTCAACTGACTACCCTCGGGAGAATGTAGCAAACCGTCGTCACGTTTTCTGGCCCCTTGAAACGCGTCGTTCGTCGTGGAGACGAGTTGGTGGCAGCCACGCAGGGTTTCGGCAACCTCGATTTTTGGTAATTGTGCTTCACGCTTCTCAACTTCCATACTTGCCTTCTCCTTCATCGCCACATCTGCGGGGTCTGGCACTTGGAATCTGATATCAGCTGCCTCTTCAAGGGTTGGAAGCGGAGTGCGTTCGATCTTTTGCCCAGCTTCGAGCTTCGCCCAGTAGCCTCGGGGTGGAAGCGGAATCTCGCACCGCTTGCACATTTTGGCGAAACCGACGTCGGACAGGTTGTCTTTGGGAGCCAATCTGGATACTGGAGTGGACCAAACTTCGTCGTACAGCTCTTCGCGAGTGATTGTTTTCGAAAGCATTATCGATCACTCCAAACGACGCTAGCAAATCCACTGGTCGAGTGATGACGAGTCTCATATTCCCTTCGAAGGCGACGGTTCCCAGCGCGCTCCCTCAATGGGATTCTTTGCGTTTGGCTTGGTTGCCGCGACCTCCACCGAAGCCTATCGCGACGGGGATTCCGTTGACTTACACGCGAGCGAAAACGGATTAATATCCCTTAACCCATCATTGACACCAGCAAGAATTGGCAGTGCCAGCACACGAACGACTCACCCTTGTTTTGTTGGACAGTTACAATCCCTGCTTGGTCGGTTGGGGATAAATGTGAAACTAAAAAATGATTATCAACACTTGACGAAGGGTGAGATGTTTGTTGAGTGCAGGCAACTGGACGATCTACGTCGATTAGTCTGCCAATCGATGAGTTGTGGAAAAAGCAGACGCATAAACATGCACTGTGGTCGATGCGTTCCCTGTATAATTCGCCGTGCAGCGTTTCACCAAAGCAAGCTTGAGGATACAACGCCCTACTTGTTTGGCCCCGAAGGTGACATGGCAGGCTTTCGATCATCCGACGATGTGCGTTGTGCGTATTTGGGATCCGCGAGACACGCGGATCGCCGATGGATCGAAAGTGTCGTCCTACCGTCATTATTCGAGTGCCATGTTGACAATCGACAGTCGCTTGTCGATACAGCAGAGCGAGGACTGAGGGAGGTCCATAATTTCCTTTTGGAGACTTTGTCGTGAGCATTGACGCTCATTGCCACATCGACTTACATTCCGACCCGAGGGCAGTGGTTGAGGCGGCAGTCGAAGCAGGTGTGCGAGTGGTTGCTGTAACGACGACGCCAGCGGCGTTCAAGATTTCGGCGACCTTTACGGACGTCGAAAGGGGAATCATTCCAGCTTTGGGAATGCATCCCGAAGTGGTTGGGAGTCGTCCAAGAGACATGGATCTTTTCTCGAAGTACCTTGATCAGGTCTTGTGGGTTGGAGAGGTGGGGCTCGACGGCAGTAAAAGGTTCAAAGACAGTTGGAATGCTCAAGTAAAGACATTTGAACGCGTACTGCGGGAATGCTCAGACGTGGGAGGTCGGATCCTAAGCGTTCACAGTCGGTCAGCAGCAGGTTACGTATTCGACCTCATCGCTCGTTATCCTAATGCCGGGACGCCCGTGTTTCATTGGTTTTCCGGCCCTCCATCTGAAATTCCCGATGCTGTAGCTCTCGGTGCATATTTCAGTGCGAATCACCAGATGTTGCAGTCAAAATCCGGACTGGCGATTGCCCGCAACATTCCGATTGATCGGTTGTTGACAGAGTCCGATGCACCCTTTGCAACAACGGATGCGTCACTCGACCTTGCAGGGCGACTGTTTGCCGCCGAATCGAAGCTGGCTGAAATCTTTAAGTGTAAGTTGGCGGACATCAAATTGAAGATCAGTGACAACTTCAATAGGCTTACATCGCGGTCTCATGAAATCTGTGATCACTGATTGGGATACGTACTCACATTCGTCAACGTTCTCGAGACTGTAAACGGCGGGGAGAAACCGAGGCGCTCGGCGGTGCGTGGCGGGCGGTTGAATCGTGCATCACCCAAATGTTCAGTTGTTGACTTCGTGCTACCCTGGAGATCCGAGATTATGGCGGGTTTCCGGTTACAAGATCCGGACGGGGCAACGACGCCTCCATAACGTCGTTTATCGCATGTGCCAGTGAGTGTTCACCGCATTCTGCCTCGGCCGCGGATCATGTCCTGCTGGCCTTGCTTTGTGTACTGCTCTCGAAACCGCTTCGTGTAGGCATTGGTAACAGCTCTGCCGAGTCCGAGCTTCTGCAGGATTTCTTCGAGCGAGATTCCCTGCTCACCACGGTTCAGGTTTCCCAGCACGCGGTACACGATGGCGTCGCCTGACGAAATCAGGAAATCAGGCGACTGCTTCACGAGGTAGGCCAGTGACTCTGATTCGCCGTCGTCGAGGTCACCGAGATACAGCAAGTCAAACTGATTGCGAAACGCCTTGAGATCCGAAACGGAGACATCGAAGATCGTGATGGCACCTGATTTGATCAACGGTGACAAATCAATGTCGTAGTTGTATTCATCCCGTTCGCTTTTCTGGAACAAAACCTCTTTCTCGGCCACGATCCGCGACAAATACAGGTCGCAGTTGGCCACGACCTGCTGCCAGAGGCCAATCTCATGGAGATAAATAACGACGCCGGCGTCAAGTAAGAGCAATTTCAATTTCGGCATCGTCCGGAACTTCCTGCTCAACCTGTCGCATGGCTTCCCGTCGGGTGATTCCCAGGTACTCCGCGTACCGTCCCGTGGAAATGTAACCTTTCCGGAGTGCCTCTGCAGCGAGCGCCTCAAACCGAAGTGGCCGAAGGGGAAGCGTATCGCTTTGACGCTTATCCCAGAATGCAATTTGGCCTTTCAGCTTTTCGGAATTCTCGGATACCCAACCCTTAGGACGATTGAACACGAATGACATTTGCCACAGCAATGCATCGACAGAGACATCGAACTGACGCGCGACTTCGAACAGGTCATCGAACGTGAGTGTCGTTTTTGAGCCGAGTTGCGAATCAATCGCGATTCGGAGTGGCTCATGCGGCATTAGCAGATTTCGAGCAAAGCATGTCGCCAGCTTTTCTTCCTGAGCCGATGCCTCGGCAAATGACTCTTCGCCCGGCTTGCGAAAGATTTTCCACGTCAGAAGATGGAACAATTCATGAGCCAGATCGAAATTTCTTCGCCATCGGACATTCTTTGAATTCAACAGGATGGCCGCACCAAACGTTGCATCGAGCGTGCAGGCAGCACTGCCACTCGGTTCAAAGGCAATGTGAAAGACCTTGATCTTGCAAATCTCTTCGACAACCCGTAACAACGACTGACCGGGGCGTTCCCCCAATCCGTGGATGCTGCGAAAATCATGGGCCAGCTTTTCAGCCTGCTGGTATCCGAATCCATCGGAATGGCCTGCAGCAAACGGAATCTGTAGCCGCTCAAATGACTCACACCACTGCTCCAGCAAATGGTATTGCTCAGCCAGCCCCAGCAAGTGAGCCTGCAATACTTCCGCGTTGGGAGATTGCGGCTTCTGCCGCCAGAGCACAACTTCGCTGGGCAACGGCCCTTCTTCAAGGAAGAATGCTGTCGTCCGGTGGAAGAGATATGCCAGTTCTTTCAACTGCAGAAGCCGTGGCTCACGCTTGTCGTTTTCGAACTCTGACAGCGTTGAAGCGCCCACGCTGGTCCGCGATTCCACATCGTCCAGAGTCAGTTTCATCGACTGACGCGCGTATTTCAGACGTTCAGCAAGCCCACTCAAATCAGCATCTCCCCGTCAGAAACAAAAACGTCGCCAGAACAGTTTATCGTCAGCCACAGACTCGTGAAGGCTTAATTCTTCTGGATTCCAGAAGAATTAATGAGTAAACAGGTCGTTGCGACATAACCCTCTTCGCCGCAACAGTTTGCGATGGCTTCACCACAGTTCCTTCTTAGTGCTGGACAAAAAACGTTATCCGGCGTTAGGGGTGGATGTTGGAAATCCCACAGGAACGCGGGAATCCTGTTGGTGCCGAGTGACTAAATCCGTTGGTCGTGGTCCGTCACAACCGGTTGCTGGACAGATTTCTTATTCTGTGCGTGAACGGAATGCAGCCGGACTCAGAACATGACGTTTGCGACAAACGCAGATGTGGTACATCGGAGAGAAGTATGGATGTCGAACGAATGTGATCATGGATGGCGGTGACAGTGACACGGAGATCGTCGCTGTTGAGACCGTGGAGTCTGAGGCCGCTCGTACTCGGCGGAACATTCAGCTTGAAACATTTCAGAATAATGGGCCAACGGCTAGACTAAACCATGAGCAGATCTCCATCAATGTGATCATCGACGTTTGCGGGACCCCGGGCGGCCTCGGTTGGAATTGACGGCGTTGCCGAGGTAATGTTCCAGGATTTCTGAAAACGTGACGTCGTCACGCTTTGATAGCTGCAGGAGGAGTCGGTGGGCTTTGGCGGACATTGTAACCGACTTTTGCTCATCACATCGCCGGAACCGTTCGCGTCGTTTTCGAACGGCAGACTTTAGTTTCGTCCATTCGGCGCCAGTGAGATATTTCTCGCACCAGGCGTTTACCAGATCCAGTCGCTGTCCTTTTTCTTTGGCTCTCACAGCGTTGTCGTATTCCGCCTGAGCATCAATAGACGAAACGCCTTTTCCAAATTTGATGCGAAAGCTCCGAATCCGGAGGCTCAGACAGAACTCGGCGTACAGGAAATCGTCGGCAATTATTCGGTAGCGTGGTCGCGGCATGATCTGCTTCTCCTGCCGTTCAGAATACTCCGCCGCGAATACGTGTCAATGTCACGCATTCAGCAATTTCATCCGCAGGCTGAACTTCCCTGTTCGGCGAAGGTCCATCAGATGATAATCCGTTCAATTTCATCAAGGCTGATGGTGTCGCTGGTGCGGTCGTAGAGTTTGGTGGTGCGGGCGGATTCGTGGGCGGCGATCCTTTGAGCGTGTTCCAGGGAACCGCCGCCTAGAAGATAGCAGGTGATGCCGGTGGCTCGGAAGGTGTGGCAGGTGATGTGAGATGGAAGTCCAGCCGCGCAAGCTCGACGTTTGATCATGCGGAGGACGTCGGTGCGGTGCATGCGTTGACTGTTGAGCTGGCCGGATCTTGAGATCGTGCGGAAGAGCGGTGTTTGTCGCTCGACGGCAGGATTGCGGCACGAATGAATGGCGAATCCGGCGGCTTCGAGATAAGCATCGACGTAGTCTTCGGCGTTGTGATGCGCCGGAACTTCGTGGTGTTTGCTTCCCTTCTCCTTCAATCTAAACCACATCTGACGACCCTGTGGATAATAGTCTGCGATGTTCATTCCGATGGCCGCTGAGACTCTGGCGAAGCTGTAAACGAGCACTCCGATGAGAGCCCGGTCGCGCAGGCTGATGATATGAGTGCAGTCGATCGAATCAAGTAGCTGCCGGGCTTCGACGGAAGTCAAAATGGGAGTTTTGCCTTTCTTGACGACATGTTTCGGGCCTCGCACGGAGGCGGCGGGGTTGAAGGGCAGCACTTGTCCGGTGACCAGATATGGCATCAAGAAGAATGGTTATCACGGCGGTCTGTCTCCTCAGGAAATCGTAGTTCCGATTGCTGTGCTCAGTGCATCGAGTGCATTTCCTTCCGGCTGGGTCGAGGCCGCAGCCGACTTACCTGGTTGGTGGGATGTCATGGCTTCCTCATCGCTGATTGAGCCGCCACGGGGGCAGACAATCAGGACGTCGAAGCCGAAAGAGAAGCCCGCAGGACGTTTGTTCGATCCCGAAGAAGAGTCCGTTCCGCCCCTGACAAAGCCGGCAATTGTGCCTGAAGCAACGACAGTCGTTCCGGATTGGGTGCAGGCACTGCTCGTATCTGCCGTTTTTGAAGAACAGAAGCGACTGGGTGGCCGAGCTGTCCCGGCGAACGACGTATTTGCGAGATTATTGATGGTGATCGACGAACGCAGTGGAAAGATCACGTCGCCAGCTCTGGCCCGAGCGATTCAGTTTTCTCCGATGCGACTTTGTGGATTCCTGGCGACGGCTCAGCGAGTCTTGAATGTGGACGGCTTCCTTGTGCTGAACCGAGACGAAGTTTCGGACACCATTGCATTGGATCGGAATCTCCTTTGTCGGCAGTTTGATTTGCCAAAGGGAGCACCATGACTATTAGTCCACAACGAAAACAAAAAATTATTGATGCACTACGCCGAGGCACCGTACCCCGCAGCAGCCTCGATGCCTTTGCTGTCGGACTTAACAGTTTTGAATCGGCGCTGGACGAAGAACTGCGCAAAGTTGCGGGCGGTGGCAGCGTATTTAAGGCTGTCAGAGGGGAGTATGGTTGCGGCAAGACGTTCTTCTCTCGATGGCTCAGCGATCGCGCTCGGAAAATGGGGTTCGCAACATCGGAAGTCCAGATTTCCGAAACAGAAACGCCGCTGCATCGACTGGAAACGGTTTACCGTCGGCTGACTGAACGTCTGGCGACGGCCGATGCGGCACAGGGAGCCCTGCGGAATATCGTCGATGGCTGGTTCTACACACTGGAAGAAGATGTTCTTGCTGAAGGAACGATTGCGGCGGATGACGAAGCTGCGTTGCTGGTGCGCACAAATGAACTTCTGGAACAGCGTCTGACAAAAGTCAGTGAAGCAGCTCCAATGTTCAGCGCGGCGTTACGTGGCTACCGCCAAGCCCTCATCGCCGGAGAGCAGGCGACAGCGGACGGCATCCTTGCGTGGCTCTCGGGACAACCCAATGTTGCGGCCGGTTCTAAGAAATTTGCCGGTGTCAAAGGTGAAATAGATCATTTCGGAGCCCTGAGTTTCCTCCAGGGCGTTCTTACGGTCCTCAAGGACTCCGGCCATGCGGGACTGCTTTTAGTCCTGGATGAAGTGGAAACCATTCAACGCATTCGGAGCGACGTGAGGGACAAGAGTCTGAACGCCCTTCGACAGTTGCTCGACGAAATTGACTCCGGACGTTTTCCCGGCCTCTATGTGCTGATTACAGGCACACCAGCGTTTTTCGATGGGCCACAAGGCATTCGCAGACTGGAGCCACTTGCACAGCGACTCCATGTGGATTTCGCGAAGGATGGTCGCTTTGATAACCCACGAGCTGTGCAGATTCGGCTGCCTGCCTTCGACATTGATCGGCTCTCTCTGGTTGGATGCAAAGTCCGCGATATTTACCTGCAACACAGCTCTGCGGCGGATCGAATCCGCAGCCGTTGCAGCGATTCGTACGTCCGAAAACTGGCAGAGGCCGTTGCCGGCAAACTGGGTGGAAAAGTTGGGGTGGCTCCACGCATCTTTCTGAAGAAACTTGTTGCCGGTGTCCTGGATTGTGTCGACCTGCACTCCGACTTTGAGCCGGAACGGGATTTCGAATTGACGATCAGCGATGTGGAATTGAAGGGCGTGGAAAGACACGCAATGGGAGCCACAGACGTTGAAGAAATTGAGTTAGATTTGTGAGCGGATTTGAACAACTCCATCCGGCACTACAGCACCACATCGTGAACAGCTTCGGCTGGCGCGAGTTACGGCCGTTCCAGGATGCCGTCATCCCCCAAGGATTTTCTCGGCACCTTCGACATCCAGTTCGCTGTCGAACAGTTTCATTAGCCCAACGTCCCCAACTGGGAAGAAAAATGCTGGCGGCGAAAAATTTCTCCAGTCTTTTCGGCGTAGCATTTTCGTAAGTCGTTTGGCGTCGGCTTGAAACGTGATGTAGTGACGACCAAACCTCTT
>JANPHT010000653.1:0-7181 GCA_031424595.1 Planctomycetota bacterium | reverse complement strand
TTCCGCGTTGGCAGGAAACCAAAAAACGTTCAGTCAGCACATTCGCAGCGAGAGATTTCTGCACGTACAGTTCCTGAATTGAGAAAATTGTCGATCTTTGCTTAAGGATCAAAAAATGCACTCCTGCTCTTTTGCCGTGCTTGCGGCTACGATGTTGCTGACCCAGTTCGTGATTTTCGACGCAACACCAGCACGAGGGGAAGATCTTAAACAATCGCTTCAGCCCCTGATTGAAGCCCACCAGGGACAAGTGGGCGTTCTGATTCGACACCTCGATACAGGCGAGCAGTTCGAATGGCGGGCTGATGAAATCCAGCCCACGGCCAGCCTGATCAAGCTGCCAGTGATGGTCGCTGCCTATCGAATGGCTGACAGATCGGAACTCGATCTTTCAAAACCAATCACTCTCAGGGAAGAAGATAAGGTGCCAGGGTCCGGAGTTCTCACAGGGCACTTTTCCTCGGGTCTTTCACTCTCATTGCGAGACACCATTCGGCTCATGATTCGCTACTCAGATAATACCGCGACCAATCTTGTTATCGATCAGCTTGGACTGCCCGCGACAGCCGCAGCCATGGAAACTTTGGGTTACCCGGAGACTCGATTAAACTCCAAAGTTTATCGAGGTGACACAACCATCGCGCCCGAACGCAGCAAGCTGTACGGACTTGGCAGCACCACTGCCCGCGAAACTGTCGGCCTGTTGGAACAAATCCACAAAGGCACTGCGGCAACAGCCGATTCGTGCAAAGCAATGATCGACCATCTGCTGGCATGCGATGACAAGGCGATGATTGTAAGTCAACTTCCTGCCGGAACAAAGGTGGCCCACAAGTCTGGGGCCGTCAATGAAAGTCGATGCAACGCCGGAATCGTGTATGGTCCAAAGGGGCCGTTCGCAATCTGTGTATTGACGACAGCCAATAAGGATCGAAGCTGGAAAGACGACAACGCTGCCCACGTGTTGATCGGCAATATCGCTCGCGTTGCTTTTGATCACTTCAATCCGGAATGGCAACGAACCGCACCGAATGAGCCGACTGAACTGCGAGTCGGTGCGTTCGGAACCCGAGTTGAATATCTTCAGCGCACCCTCAATACTTCCTTGCAGCCCTCACCAAATCTCGGCGTGGACGGAGACTTTGGCCCGGCGACCGAAGCTGCCGTCAGGAAGTTTCAGGAAGCGAAAAGCCTGCCGGTCACGGGTATTGCCGATACGGCGCTGTGGCAATCACTTGGTCCTGTTGTGGAAGAAGCCGTCGTTGCGGCTCCCGATGTCGTCAACTCTGAAATCCTGACAAAACAGCCAATCGACTCGCTGGATGGGCCTCCGTTTGTTTCCAGCAAAGCCTGGATCGTCGTCGATGCAGCCGATGGCCGTATAGTGGGTGGCTACGAAGCAGAGACCCCGTTGGATTTTGCCAGCACGACAAAGATCATGACCGCCTGGCTGGTCATTCGATACGCGGAACAGCATCCGGAAATCCTCGATGAGACGATCACCATCTCTGCCCGATCCGACGAAACGCGAGGCTCAACAGCTGACGTTCGAGTGGGAGAATCACTGCCGGTGGGCGAAGCGTTGTATGGACTGATGCTGCCGTCAGGAAACGACATGAGTGTCGCCCTGGCCGAACACTTCGGTTCCCGTCTTTCACCGTCTGTTGTGCCATCGCCGGACACATCGCAAGCTGATCCGCTGGTGGCATTCGTGGCCGCCATGAATGCCGAAGCCACCCGACTTAAAATGACGAAGACTCACTTTACAAACCCGCATGGTTTGACAAACAAAGCTCATCTCTCCAGCGTCAGTGACCTCGCGATTCTCGCGAGAACCGTGATCAGCAGCAGCCTGTTCCGCCAGTACACGTCCACTCGCCAACGAGGCGCGACGGTGACTGGGCCAGGAGGCTACAATCGTAATGTCCTGTGGAAGAACACCAATGAGCTTCTCGGAACGGACGGCTACGATGGCATCAAGACCGGCACCACGGATCAAGCGGGAGCCTGCCTCGTTTCGTCAGCCGAGCGAGACGGCAAACGACTGATCGTGATTGTGCTCGGCTCTGCGGCCTCAGAATCTCGTTACACCGATTCTCGCAATCTGTACCGATGGGGATGGCAGAAAGTGTTAGTCCCTGTTGAGGCTGGAAACTAACGTCCATTGCTTGCAGCCCATCGCAAACAGAATCTGCAGGCGAGAAATGTCGCCTCGTCTAAAACAGGAGAGTCTGTTCATGATCTCGCTCCGCGTGTTTGTCCTGTGTTCGGTATCATGGTTGATGGACATCAACAGCTACTGCAACGCCCATGATTACTTTGAAATTCAAGTGATCGACAAGGAAACGCGACGCGGTGTTCCCATGGTGGAACTGACCACGGTGGATGACGTTGTCTACATGACCGACAGTGCAGGGCGAGTGGCATTGCATGAGCCGGAACTTGTAGGCACGACCGTGTTTTTCAAAGTCCATTCGCCCGGCTATCAGATTGCGAGGGATGGTTTTGGAATCGAGGGCCTTCGGCTTAAAGTGGATCCTGGCAAGGCGGCTCTTGTCGAACTCACGCGAATCAATCTTGCCGAACGACTGTATCGCATTACTGGACGAGACATCTATCTGGACACTGTTCGACTGGGCCACAAGGCACCCATTCTGGCGCCGCTGATCTCAGGAAAAGTCGTCGGACAGGATTCTGTTCAGGCGGTGATTTACAAGAATCAGATCCACTGGTACTGGGGTGACACAAATCAACTGCAGTATCCTCTGGGACTCTTCAGAACCGCCGGAGCTGTGTCCTTGCAGCCTTCACAGAATGGCTTGGATCCGTCCGATGGAATCGACCTGCAATACTTCACGAAGGAGGACGGCTTTGCGCGGGCCATGGTGGATGTGCCCGATAAGAATGGAGTGGTCTGGATCCATGGCGTCTGTACCGTGCCGGACAAATCGGGAGCTGAAAAAATCGTCGCCCAGTACTCCCGCCGGAAAGGGCTTTCCGAGCCTCTGGAACAGGGCCTGCTGTTATGGAATGATGAGCGATCGATGTTCGAGGTCCTGCAGGTTATTGACCTTCAGGAATCGTGGCGAATGTTGCGAGATCATCCGTTCTCGCACACTGAAAACGGTATCGATTATTTGTACTTCGGAAACCCATTCGCAGTGACTCGAGTGCCCGCCACGCTTGCGGCCGTGCAGGATCCCGATGCGTACGAATCGTTCACTTGTCGCGAAGAAACGGCTGAACAACATTTGACAGAAATGGACTTGTCCGCGGCGAAGCCAGTGCGTGATAATTCTGGAAAACTAATTTGGGCCTGGAGAAAGGCCCCGCCCGTCACCCAACTGGACGAACGTCGCTGGCTCAAGCAGGGGCTGATTCAGATCGAAGAAGCCCGCTACTTGCCGCGAGATGCCGACAAACCCAATCGAATCGTGGAGATGCACTCAGGAACAGTTCAATGGAATGCATTCCGAAAGCGCTGGGTCATGATTGCCATCGAGCATGCATGGGACAAGGACAGCCCGTCATTCCTGGGTGAAGTCTTCTATTCGGAAGCATTGACTGCTCAGGGGCCCTTCACGAAAGCCGTGAAGATTGCAACTCACCCGAAGCAAAGCTTTTACAACCCGTGTCATCATCCGTTCTTTGATCAGAATGAGGGCCGCGTGATTTACTTTGAAGGAACATTCTGCAACACATTTACCAATTCGCCAGCAGTGCCGCGATACAACTACAATCAGCTGATGTATCGACTGGACCTGCATAGCGACAGAATGCAAGCCGTGTTTGGGACTCCATGACAGGGGAACACAACCAAACTGGATTGCGCTGAGTCCAGAGGCCGTCCGGCGTTGAAAAAGATTTTGCGTCATGCGAATTCTATGTTGCGACGGTTACGTGAATTCTCTTCAACGTCGGTCGCTGTTCGTGAGGCAATCTTCACTCGGTCCACCAGCGCATCAAATCGCACAGTCCAGTCTGCCGGAGTGTGCATCGTCTGCTCCAATGTGCACACAATAGGCTGGAGAGTCGAGCGGAACACGTTGCCAATATCCCGCTTTCCGCCCCTCCCCGGCGTCGTTGTAAAACTGATATAGAAACGCATTAGGTGGCACGATGGTTGCGGGGCTCAATATTTGAGTGGCACAATGGCTGCCACCCGGAGAATCTTCTGGTCCGACTTTCGTCACGCCAGTCCCAAAAATCCTCATGCGATCAGGAAGCAGCAATGAGTACCGCAAATACCCGCCGCAGGTTATTACCTCCACGCCTTTCACTTGTATTATCCAGTCTGCTCACACTGTGCAGTCTCAGCTGGGCTGCCGATGCGCAGGATGAGCCGAAGAAGGGTCCGATTCCGCTAAAAATGCGTGAGAAGCTGGATGCCGCCGCGCGAGTTTTGGAAGGCTTGGCAATTGAAGACAAGGAAATGATTCAGAAGGGAACAAAAATACTGATGGCGGTCAGTAAGGCTGAAGTTTGGCAGGTTTTAAAAGACGCGGAATACCGCGAGCACACCCAGGCGTTTCGCAGCGCTATCAAACGGCTGGACGAAGCGGTTCAGGAATCGAAGTTTGCGGCCGCTCAACTGGAATGGCTTGATGCGACCAGGAAGTGCTTTGACTGTCACAATCATGTTCGCGCTCAGAAGGCAGGAAGTGATCAGAAGTAGGGCTTCTTTGCGCGAAACAGATTCTTTCAGCTGCTTCTGGACGAAGGGCCTTCGGTGCCATACGCTACCGAGCGGAAGCAACGTCGAGGACGATGGAATGGAGGAATCTTGCAGCCAGTGTCGTCTGGAGTCTTGTTCCGCGCACCTGAAGACCTGAGCCATGCCTAGTGCCCTGATCGATACTCATTGCCATCTGGATTCCGAAGGGTTTCATCAGGACATTGACCATGTGGTGCAGCGGGCGGCGGAAAACAGTATTGAGCGTCTGCTGACGATTGGGGTGTCAGCCAACACCAGCGAAGCAGCCATATTGCTTTCCAATCGATACCCGAGTGTGTCGGCAGTGATTGGGATCCATCCCAATTATACTTTGGAAGCGAAGCCCACCGATTGGACCCGGATCGAAGAACTTGCCATCCATCCGCGTGTTGTCGGAATTGGAGAAACGGGGCTTGATAAGTACTGGAAAGACACGCCACTGGAAATCCAGCAGGACTACTTTGTGCGTCACATTGAGCTGTCGCGTCGCATACGAAAGCCATTTGTCGTTCACTGTCGCGAGGCGGAACCCGAAGTCGTTGCCGTCCTTCAGGAGCAGGCCAGGAACGGGGCACTGACCGGCCTGATGCATGCGTTTTCCGGCAATGCGGAGACGGCCGAAGTCTGCCTCGGACTCGGGCTTTACATCTCCTTTGCCGGCATGCTGACGTTTCGAAAAAACGAGGACCTCCGAGCGATCGCCAAAACAATTCCGCTCGACCGACTTCTTGTGGAAACGGACTCACCCTATCTGGCGCCATTGCCCAATCGTGGCAAGCGAAACGAACCGGCCTGGGTTCGTTTCACCAACGATTGCCTGGCACAGGTGCATGGACTGACGCCCGATGAGATGGCTCAGCAAACAACATTAAATGCCAGGAGATTGTTTAAACTCCCGTAGCGTCATGATCTCATGACAATTATCAGACGAGAATGTCCGTCAGCAGTTCACCGCCAACATCCGTCAGGCGGAAATCGCGTCCATTAAACCGATAGGTGAGTTGCGTGTGTTCAAGTCCCAGCAGATGCAGCAGCGTTGCATGCAGATCATTGACATGAACCTTGTTCTCGACGGCTTTGTAACCAAATGGGTCAGTCGCTCCGAAGTGGAAGCCTCCTTTGACGCCGGCTCCTGCCATCCAGATGGTGAAACCATTGGGATTGTGATCGCGACCTTTCTCACCCTGTGAGTCTGAAGTGCGTCCGAATTCACCACCCCAGACAACGAGCGTGGAGTCGAGCAATCCGCGAGATTCCAGGTCCGCCAGCAGTGCCGCAGCGGGCTGATCCGTATGCAGTCCGCAAGACCGATGATTGGTCTCCACATCGCTGTGACAATCCCAGGGAACGTCGTTCACGCTGCCGTCGCCACCGACGCCTTTGCCAGCAAAGATCTGAACAAACCGTACTCCGCGTTCGACCAGTCGACGAGCCAGCAGGCACTGGCGTGAAAACGTCGCACATTCAGGACGATCCATCCCATAGAGCTTGTGGATTTCTTCAGACTCTTTGGACAGATCCAGAGCTTCCGGAGCGGCCATTTGCATACGATAGGCCAGCTCGAAGGAATTAATCCTCGCAGCCAGATCTGCTTGCGTTGGTCGTTCAACCGCATGCAACTGGTTCAGCTCTCGAATCAAGTCGAGTTGAGACCTCTGCTGTGCATCGGTGTATTTTTCGTTTCGCGTGAGGTTGTCGATCGATTCCTTACGCCGCGCATCAAGCGTCATCGCCTGAAACGTTTTCGGAAGGAATCCTGCCGACCAGATCTGATCATCGCCTCGCGGTCGAGTATCGTGCAGCACAACAAACGACGGGAGATTCTGGTTTTGCGAGCCCAGACCATAGGTCATCCATGCGCCCAACGCCGGAAGTCCAGGCCGATTGGTACCACACATCAATTCAAGTGATGCGGGAGCATGATTGTTCTGCTTGAGATGCATCGAGTGCAGAAAGCACATCTTGTCGACGTGCTTTGACAGGTGCGGAAACAAATCGGAGACCCATGAACCGGATTCACCATGCCGGCCCCAGACGAATGGCGATTTCAGACACTTTCCGCTGGTTGTGAAAAAGCCCGTTTTCGGATCTGAGCCAGCCAACTCCTCGCCATGCCGTTTTTGAAGTTCTGGCTTGTAATCCCATGTGTCCACCTGGGACGGCGCGCCGGTCATGAATAGCCAGATGATGGACTTAACTTTTCCTGGAAAGTGCGGCGATCTCGACGCCAGCGGATCTGTGACTTCTGCCGCTTTGCTGGATTCGTGCTGCAGGAGGCTGGCCAGTGCGACAGATCCGAATCCCATTCCGGCCTGCTGCAGAAATCGACGTCGAGCCGGCAAAGCAATTTCACCAGGTGAGTAAAAGTTGAACATCGCAATGCTTTCAGGACAGATTCCGAACTTGACGAATACCAATATTGACGACTCTGCAAAGAATGTCAGTCAACATAAACAAATTCATTCAG
>JANPHT010000652.1:0-9292 GCA_031424595.1 Planctomycetota bacterium | reverse complement strand
GGTTTGAACCGCGTGTCCGCAAAAAGCGAGGCAGTAACTACAATCTGATGAAGCAACCTCGAAATACTCTGCGAGGCAGACTCGCAACAGGAGATAACTCCTTCGAAACAAAATAGTTAACACCGATGACTGTGCCATTCGGGCCATCCATCTGTTGCACGAAGTTTTGTGGATCTGTAGAGATTCTGTCAATCTTGGGTAGCAATTTATTTTCGAGCGATGGGGTCGGGAGAATTGTATGGCGCGGAGCAATCGACGGGATGTGTTGGCGGATGGTGAGGTTCAGGTTGTGCACTGTATCAATCGGTGCGTGCGGCGGGCTTATCTGTGCGGTCAGGATCCGCTGACCGGCACCAACTATGAGCATCGGCGGGAACTCATTCGGCAGCGCTTGGAATTTCTGGCTGGCATCATGGGCGTCGAAGTTCTGGGCTATGCGGTCATGAGTAACCATTTCCACTGTGTCTTACGAAGTAGGCATGATGTGGTCGCCACATGGTCGGATGATGAGGTCGCTCAGAAGTGGTGGATGCTGTGTCCGGCTCGAAAGAATGAGGATGGTAGTCCTGCCGAGCCCACGGATTTCGAACTGAACTCCGTTAGCAACGACCGGAAGGGGCTCAAAGACAAGCGAACTCGACTGTCGAGCATTTCGTGGTTCATGCGTTTTCTGTCAGAACGAATTGCGAAGGCAGCGAACAAACAAGATCAGTGTTCGGGCCGCTTTTGGGAAGGTCGTTTCAAGAGTCAGGTGCTTCTGGATGACGCGGCAATTCTGGCGTGCCTGCAGTACGTGGACCTGAACCCGGTGCGAGCAACGATTGCGGCAACCCCCGAGAGCAGTGATTTTACGAGCGTTCAGGACCGCATCGTCGACCTGAATGCGGCGGAAGAAGTCTCAACGCCAGATGCTCAGCACAATCGCATCGAGCATGGCCAGCGCGCCGGTTGGCTTGCTCCGATTCCGCTGGAGTCCAAACGTCAGGCGGTTCGGGCAAAGAAAACCGGACGGCGAGCCTCGAACAAGGGCTGCTTGTCGATCGGGCTCGGCGATTATCTGCAGTTGCTGGACTGGACGGGCCGACAGATCCGTACGGGCAAGCGTGGTGCCATGCCGGGAAATCTGCAGCCGACGCTTGAGCGACTGGGAATCTCAACGGAGATGTGGGTCGATTGCGTGGTGAATTTCCGCAAGTGGTTCCGTTCGAGTGTCGGCTGCCCGAAGTCGATGGAAGCCGCCGCCGAAGCCAAAGGCCAGAACCGAGCCATCAGCATCTCCTCCGCCCGCAGAGCATTTGCCAAAAGCTGAGTCATAAGCCGTATCGAACTGAATCCTGATTCAGTTCGATACGCAAATGGTTGCCCCTGTTTTCCTCGCCCTGTTTTCCTCCTGCCGGTCTGCCCGGAGGTTCTCGATTGCTCGCGAGACCGAACGCTATGTGGTGAGCATGTTTTCCATAATCTGGATTGCTGCGGGTCCTACGAGAACCACAAAGATTCCTGGAAAGATGAACAGCACCAGAGGGAAAATCATCTTCACGGCCGTCTGCTGAGCTTTTTCTTCAGCGAGCTGGCGACGTTTTACTCGCATGCTGTCAGACTGCACGCGAAGAGCCTGAGCGATCGACGAACCAAACCGATCAGCCTGAATCAGAATCGCTACAAGCGAACGCATGTCATCCACACCTGTTCGAACACCAAGGTCATGCAGGACTTCTCGACGGGGCTTACCCATTTGAAGTTGCATGTTGGCAGTCGCCAACTCATTGCAGACTTCCGGAGCACTCGTTACCAACTCCTCAGAAATTCTTCGCAGGCCGGCGTCGAGGCCTAGTCCGGCTTCCACACAGACAACCAGCAGGTCCAGAGCGTCGGGGAGTTGCAGAAAGATCTTCTGTTTGCGCGATGACTTCAGAAAAGTGACAGCAAGTTCGGGCAGATAGAAACCCAGACCGCCACCCAGCACGAGTGACATCCAAGAGTTCTTGCCAAAACCGGCTGAAATAAAACCGTACGTTCCGCCAAAAAAAAGCCCCATCATAAGGCACATCAGCTTAATCGCCAGAAAGTTACGCGTTGCGTCGGGCTTGGAAAAGCCTGCATTCGCAAGGCGAGTCTTCAGATTGCTCTTTTCCAGTTCGCTCCTGGATTCAAGAGCCTTGGACATTGCAGGCGCTGCTTTTTCAAACATGTTCCCGACGGCCGATCCGCTCTGCCCGCCTTCACGTTTCTGGCGGGCAAACGGATCACGCCATTCTTCAAGTCTCTCTGACGCGCGGGATGCCTTCTTTGAAAAAATTGATACAACGGCCCAGAGTCCGACCGTGATGGCGACGAATGCAGTAATCGGCAGAATTGCTGTAAGGTCCATGACGCTGTCTCAGGAAGACGGAATGTGGAAAACTCAAATTATCGTTGACTGCACCTGATTGGCCCGCGGCGACTCATGCGTATTCGACATGGCCAGGTGTCTGATCTGTTTCAGACTTTGATGTTGACGATCTTTCTGATCACCAGAGCACCAAGAATCTGCAGAAAGATGGCAACGCCGATCATTTTGCGTCCAATTTCACGATTGAACAACAGCATCACGTACTCGGGGTTCAGGTAGTAGACCGTGAAGAACAAAACAATGGGTAAGGCCATCAGTACGATGCCGCTGATACGACCTTCGCCCGTCAAGGCCTTGACCATGCCGAGGATCTTGAAACGTTCTCTGACGAGATGGCTGATCTTCCCCAGAATCTCGGCAAGGTCGCCGCCTGCCTGACGCTGTATCGCGACGGCGGTCACAAAAAACTGAAGGTCGAGGTTGGGAATTCTTACCAGCATGTTGCGCAATGCCTGCTCGATGGGAATCCCCAGATTCTGTTCTTCGTAAACTGTACGAAATTCCGTCGAAATCGGAGCCGGCATTTCGCTGGCAACGACGTTGAGACCCGAGGCAAGACTGTGACCCGACTTCAGGGCTCGCGCCATCAATTCCAGTGCATCAGAGAGCTGCCGTTCGAATTTTGAGAAACGACTGCGACGACGCCACCATAACCATATCCATGGAAGTGAGAATCCCATTGCTGCTCCCACAGGAATCAGCGGTGCTGGGGCGCGAGCGATCGTGATTAACAGGGCACCCAACGCACCCGTGCCAGCACAGACCATCAGGAAGTGGTCAATCTTAATGGGTGAATCGGCCTGGCGAAAAAATAGCGGGAGCTTCCCGAATTTCCGAATGATTCCGCCAATAAAGCCCTGAGCCGTTGTAAGCCCATCCCGCATCAATCCTTCGGTAATGTCTTTCTTTGATGGTTGAGCCGCACCGGTAAAAGCTGCTAATCGAGCTTCCAGTGTGGAATCGGACTTGCCCTGCATCGCAAAGCCAACCCCGAACACCAGCGCGAGTACGCCAATGAAAGCTGAGACCATGATGAGCAGATTTGGATCCATGACAGCCTCACAGAGGAAATGACCAGTATCTGAGGTCCAATAATTGTTGAAGTCACCAGCCTGCCGAAGGCTTCAGGTGCCAGTCCGCCTGCTGATCGAAAACTAGGGTGTTCTCATAATGCGCTGAGCAAACAAGCCGTTGGGCAGGCGAACACCGGCAGATTCAAGATGTTCAATGCACTTTGGACGAACGCCAGTCGATTCAAAGTGTCCAAAGGCTTTGCCGTTTTCGCCGATCCCCTGCTGGATGAATTTAAAGATGTCCTGCATCACGATTGTTTCTCCTTCCATTCCGACAATCTCGGTAATGTAAGTGACTTTTCGTGGGCCACCCTGAAGTCGGTTGGCCTGAATGATAAGGTGTATCGACGAGGCGATCTGCTTTCTGACCACGGACAGAGGCAACTCACTTCCGCTCATGTTGACAAGTGTTTCAATACGAGAGACTGCATCGCGTGGATTGTTTGAGTGTACCGTCGTCATCGAACCATCATGGCCGGTATTCATGGCCTGAAGCATGTCGAGAGCTTCCCCGCCTCGGCATTCTCCGATGATGATTCGGTCGGGTCGCATACGCAGGGCATTTTTTACAAGGTCTGTCGCTGAGACGCGTCCCTTGCCTTCGATATTTGCCGGGCGAGTTTCCAGTCTCAGCACGTGTTCCTGCTGCAGTTGCAGTTCGGCGGCGTCTTCGATTGTGATGATTCGGTTTTCGTTGGAGATGAAGCTGGACAGTGTGTTCAGCAGCGTTGTCTTGCCGGAACCCGTACCTCCGCTGATGACGATATTCAGGCGAGCCTTCATGGCTCCTTCCAGGAACATGACCATCTCGGGAGTAAATGCTCCGAACTTAAGAAGATCTTCCAGAGTCAGCGGGCTGGAGCCGAAACGACGAATCGTGAGTGACGGGCCATCGAGCGCCAGTGGAGGAATGATTGCATTCAATCGTGAACCGTCCGGAAGTCGGGCGTCCACCATCGGCGACGTTTCATCCACACGTCGACCAACTCGAGAGACGATTCGGTCAAGAATCTGCAGCAAATGGTCGTTGTCGCGAAACGTCACGTCGGACTTGATAATGCGTCCGTTTTTTTCCAGGAAGACGTTCTTCGGACCATTGATCATGATGTCCGCAACGCCCTCTTCCTTCAGCAGAAGTTCCAGCGGGCCAAAACCAAAGGCTTCGTCAAGAACTTCTTCGACCAGTCGTTCACGTTCTGATCGGTTGAGAAGCGGATTTTCCGTATCACAAAGGTGCTCAACAACCACGCGAATTTCGCGTCGCAGTGAATCACCTTCCAGTTCAGAGATGCGTGTCAAGTCGAGCTTCTCGACAAGCTTTCCATGAATGTGTGACTTTAATGCTTCGAAATCGTTCGATGTTTGTCGAGACGGTTTGAGAGGGGCAATCATTGGCAATCACTCCGGATTCGCTGTCCACAGTGGTCGGACGATCGGGCTGCAGAATTACAGACCCAATTACCGACTGTGGTCCTTTATGGAACTTAGGTCATGATTGCGGATGGTGCTGGCGGCATCAGTTCGGAATGTTGCAAAACTTCCACAAATGCGGTGGAACACAAGCGTTGAGGAGTGTCGGTTGTAGGAGTTATGCCACAAAAAATGGCACTGACCGCCATGTGTAACAGCTGGACCTCATCACCGGCTCAGAATTTATCGAACAGCTTGTTCAGTTGCTTGTTCAGCGTCTTGTCGACCTGATCGCCAAGGTTCTCCTGAATCTTCTGGGTTCCCAGATTCTGCAACAACGCACCAGTGTCCGGCTGTGGCTGAGTCATTGTTCCTCGCAAGGGAACTTTGAGACTTCGTCCGGAACCAGCCGCCGTCGATTTTTCCAACGGCACTTCGATCACCATCTGCAGTTCCTTGTTAAGCCCAACTGCTCCTGATGTCTTCATGCGATAACCTGAGAGTTCCATGATCAGCCCCTCATGCGCCACAAAACCCTGACGGACCTGGACAGGGATCGTTTGTTCCGGCAGCACCAGTGATCTTGCAGTCAGACTCTGACTGCTGTCGCCTGTTCGCCGCAACAGATCCACCACTTCCAGAAGTGATGACAACGAGCTTCCAGGAGCAGCCTCGGCCTGATGAATCGTGAGCTGAGCCAGCACGTCAGAGTTTCCCGGAGTATCAAAATCCCACAGGAACCGTTCGACTCTTGCTGACACCTCGCCCTTGACGTCAGCCGAGTCGGCAAGCATGGGAGCCACGTAACCCAGCCAGGTACGGCAAAGTTCAGGAGTGATCTTCAGATTCTGAATTCGACTGCCCGTACCGAGCTGCAGTCGCGAGGAAGCGATGTCATACTGCGGCATCATGTTCAGTTGTCCGCCATTCACGAGACACTGAATCGGAGCTGTACGCAAGAGGCTATTTTCGAGCGAAGCCTGAACAGAAGCGTCGCCGATCTGAAGTCCCCAGATTTCAGCGGAAGCCCATTTCACGGTTCCCGCGCCCTTGAACTGGGAGGCTGAGACAGAATTGCTGTTCGTTGCCCCTTGAGAAACACCGCTGAGCGCGGAGGGGGATCCCGTGATCTGAAATTGATCGCGTCCCTGTCCGGAGAAACGCAGCGAGGAATCGGCCGTCAACAAACGGCGACTCAGGATGTCAAGGTCGTATGTGGTGTCGGCGATGACTTCAAGTTGCAGCTCATTTTCCCGAACAGAAACAACTCCTGAGACCAACGCTGACAATCCAGGAAGTTTAAGGGAACCTTTTTGGATATCGAATTGCTGGCCCGAATTCTTCGCCAGCAAAGAAAGATTGACATCCGCTTCGTCAACGAGGAACGTCGAAGTCGCGGCCGCGGCTCGGGATGAAACGACAGGTTGTCCGTGAGTGCGTGAAACGGAAAGCACATTCGAACGCTGTACGTTGGCCATATTTTCGGGAGAGACACGAACCGCCAACTGGATTTCGCGAGTCGGCGTGGCTGTCAGATCGCTGACAACATTCGCCCGTTCAGATAACCACGAAGCATCGTGCCACGGAGACAGCAACGTTCTCAAAGCCGCACCGCTGCCTTCCAGATGAACAGTGCCATCCAGCATGGACGTGAGAGGATTCGACGGCGTAATCTCGATTGCCATACTGCTGGCTTTGACATCGGACGAGTTCAATTGCAGATCGGTCAGCTGAATCGTTTCGCCGTGCATAGCCACGCGAGACTGAAAGCTCACGTCACCTCGCAGGCCAGGCTCCGGAACATCAGCAAACTGCCGTAGTTGTTGCCACAGCGCTGCGGGCTGCACTGTTCCGGATATCTTCCAGGCAGCCTTGTCGGGAGCGCAGTCGATGGTGCCAAAATCAGCCGTCAGCCGCGCTCTCGAAAGTTCAGGCAATCCATGGATGAACGGGCCAACCGCATCCAGTCTCATGGTGGAATCAACCACCAGTGGCTGCCCTGCACGAATTGCGGCAAGTTCTTCGGTCTTAATGACCAATTGCCACTTCGCCTTCTGAGAGAAACTTGTTGTCAGGGAAATTGGAACAGCGACAGCAAGCGAATTGACTGCAGCGGCAATGTTCGCTGGCGATGAATTGCCGGGAGTCAGAATTGAACCCACGTCGTCCGTGTGACTCGCTGAACCTCGCAGTCCGAAGGTGATCCGTCCCTTTTCAATCGAAACGTCCTCGTGAATCGCCAACGTCCTGTGCAATGAAGAACTCAGGCGAGCCATATCGACTGAACCCTTGATTTCCACCTGTCGGGAATTGCCGTTCGCGGAGTCCGTCCCGGCAACTGGTGCATGCCGCAATTCACCGGAGCCCGTTAATTGGGCGACATCAGATTGAATGTTCAGATCCTGAACCAGAATGCCGTCTTCCGCAACCGCGAGAGCGCCGGTGGCATCTACGTTGCCCAGCGTCAGCCATTCGTCTGCTGACCAGGTCTGCTGACGAACACGTACGCCGGTCCCCTGCAGCATCATGCGTCCGACAAGTCCATCGCTTACGTTGGCCCCTGCCAGTCGTGCGTCAATTCCACCAGAGACCACGCCGCTGCAGGACGCTTCCAGACCCAGCATCGAAAGAAAAGGCTGCAGCAATCGGAGATCGACATCTCGCGCGCCGACTTGAATTGTCTGACGGCCCTTTTCATCAGCGCGCGGCTTCAGATTCACCTGAATTCGAGCGCCCGTTGAATCACCCGATTCATCAAGTCCTGCAAGGTCCTCAAGCGGCACATCCGGAAAGTCGTTGACTACTTCATCCAGACCGGCGGCCAGTCGTGGGTTCCTTTTGGGGGAGTTTTTGGGATTCTGCGTCTGTCCTGCCAGCGCGTCGGAAGCGACTCTTTGAATCGCCGCTGTCAGTTTCATCTCGGGAAGCCATCGTTCTGTATCCATCGTCGAGAAACTGCCGTTGATGGATGATACCGAGGCTGAAATTTCTGAACTGACCACTGTGGGAACCGTGGTTTCGATTTGATTGGAGATTAGCGGTGTGGTCAGCGCGGGATCAACCAGATTTGGTGCGATATTCGATCGAAGGACGACGGCTCCGTCTTCAATTGTCACACGAAACGGAAACCGGACAGAATCACTGCTGTCGTTTGATACTCCAAAGATCGCAGTGACAGTCCGGTCGATGTTTGTCCCGCGCTCATCCGCGATCAAGTTAAGGTGAGGTGATTTCAACGCCACGCCTGTGCCTCTGCCGGAATTCATCGCGATTCGCCATAGTGGTTCAATCGTGACTGCTCGTTCAATCTCGCAGAGCAGTGGTGCATCCGATATGGAGAGATCCTTGTGGATGTCGCTGAGGTCGCGGATTTTAAGGCCCGTGATTTCCACAGGAGCCCACCAGTGCATCTTGAGACGTTGGAATGTGACGGCCTTGCCGAGCTTCAAATTGAAACGCATCAGAATTGAGGGGGCCTGACCGCTGACCGAAATCAGGCTCGGTGCAGCAGCGACGAGTGCTATTACCAGAAGTAGCAGTTTTAAAACCCAGCGAGATTGACGCGGTGCCGGGACGGATTTGACGCCGGGGTCCGGTGACGCTGTAGAGTTTGTTGTGTCCAGGGCTACTTTCACCATAAGTTCGCCTCAACGCAGCAGTGTCAGCCCCGTCGGCTGACAACAGATTCGACGGCCATTGAATCGCTCAGTGAGAATCAGCGCGCAGCGCGGCTGAATTCTTTGGGAGTGATCGACATCCGGCCTCGTTCGCTGTGAGTTTCAACCGTCAAGGTCAACCAGTCTTCCCGCCTTGCCTGACGCGTGTGAAGCTGTAACGGTTGTCACGAATCGATCGACATGACCAGGTGAACCGGCGACTCAGTAGCCTGCGAGGCCAATCAAAGGCGCAGAGCTCGCGAAGATCGACGGATTACTCCGGGAGAAATCCGGGGAGAGAAGTCATGGTCGTTTTTAGCCGTCCGAGGGCTCGAATATACCGGTCGCTGGCCGCTTGTTCTGAAATACCGAGAACCTGAGCGGCTTCGCGATTTGTCAGCTGCTCGAAGTGGCGAAGCGCAAGAACTTCGCGGTCGATGTCTTTCATGTCGCCCAGAGCCTGATTCAGTTGCTGCGACATTTCCTCACGCACGGCCGCTTCGCTGGGTGTGGTCAAATGATCAAGCAGGTGAAACGACAATGACGAGGACGTCGATGACGATGACCATCCCCGATCAATAGAGAATTCATTACCCGCATTGCGTTTCTGAGTTCCCAGGTGTCGTCGGTGGATGTCCACCAGAGTCTGGCAGGTGATCAGACGAAACCAAACGAAAATGGACCGGGACGCATCGATCAGGAAATGGTCAATGCGTTGAGCGGCCGACAGCCAGGATTCCTGCAGAATGTCGTCGGCGTCG
>JANPHT010000651.1:0-5594 GCA_031424595.1 Planctomycetota bacterium | reverse complement strand
AACCTACCTGACCGGGCTGAAAGTCTCAAAAGCTGAATTCAAAAACATCCAACTCACCCGACACGACGTCTGTCCCCAATGGAACTACACCATCCGGCCACACCCGGAAAACACGGAGTAGTTTTTGGACGGGTTCTAAGTAGGCTGGCTTCAACCAGTTAGGCTTAAGCTAGTGCCATTCGTGTCTGTGACAGACATCCGAATTCTGGCACCGAATTCATCGCGATCGAGACATTCGGCACCGACCGTCACGGAACCCGTGGATGTGAACTTGATGGCGTTCCCAATCAGATTGACCAGAATCTGCCGCAGTCGATGACTGTCGCACATCGCGTTGACACAAGCACTCGGATTGACATAAGTCGGCAACTGAATTCCTTTCTGCACAGCTCCATAACTCATCACATCGACGACGTCGTACACCAGGGATTCAATTGAGCATTCGTGCAGGTCAAGGTCGACTTTCCCCGATTCAATTCTGGACAAGTCCAGGACATTGTTGATCAATTGCAGCAGCAGCTTTCCGCTGATTCGACTGGCATCGACATAACTGGTCTGTCGTTCGCTCAGTTCTGTTTTCAACAACAGTTCATTCATTCCAAGGATACCGTTCAGCGGAGTTCGCAGTTCATGGCTCATCGTCGTCAAAAACTGGCTCTTTGCCCGATTGGCATCGACAGCTTCAGCCCGGGCAAGTTCCAAATCGTGGGTACGAACAGATACGCGAGATTCAAGGTCAGCATTCATGGTGCGAATGACCTGCTCCGAATCCCGTACTGCGTCCAGGTTTTTGCCTGACACTGCAATGGCCTGGTTCAGGGCGAGGTTTATTTGGGAAATTTCGTCCCTGCCGGTCAGTATCAGACGCCGACTCAAGTCGCCCTTCGTGACCGCATCCAAAACGTCAATTACCTTTTCCAGTCGCAACACAAGCCGTTGACCAATCGTGCGACTGATCAACCCAACGATGAACGCGACCGCCACGCTCAAAATGCTCATGAAAAATATTTGGGACGTCAGCTGCCGTTCGGCGACCGCTTCTTCGTTGACAATGTCGGCTCGCAAGATCATCACAATTTCGTCGATATATCTCCGATGGACGTCGTAGAGTTGACGTAATTTGCCGTTGACCAGCTTCTGAGCGTTGGCAGATTGACCGCTCAGAACCAACGGCATGAATTCACGATGGACTGTCTCAAAGAATTGTTGTGCGGGTTCGAACGATTGGACAACGGTCAAGTCACGGAGTGGCCCGTCAGGCAATGTCTTTTCCCAGAATCTGTGCCGCTCAAAATAGGCCGTTTCAACAATCGTCAGCGAACGCACAAGAGCAGTGATTTCTTCCGGGGCCGCCTCGGCCTGCGCCATTTGCAGAACGAGTAGATGGGCCTCAATGATGTATTCCGGCGGGGGAAGCACGTCGGCGACCAGATCTTTCATCTGAATGACCTGCTTGTATCTTGGTCCATCCACCTTGGAAATTCTGATCGCATTGTGGGCCATCAACGCGAAAACTGCGAATCCCAAAAGGAACATGATGGTCGGGATCATGAGTTGCCAGCGAATTGACATCCGCGACAGCAGGTAATTCATGAGAGTCTTCCTCAGATTGTTTCACAACATTCGGCTTCCTGCAGAGGCAGGTGTTGCAGGAGTGTTGTGTGCAGGAGTTCGGTATTGAGAGGCTTGGTCAGATAATCGTCCATCCCTGCGTTGAGGCACCGTTCACGATCGCCGCTCACGGCGTTGGCGGTCAGTGCGATAATCGGAATTCGCGGCGAATCCGTGGCGTTTGCTTCGCACCGCCGAATCTCCCGTGTGGCATTAAAGCCGTCCATCACGGGCATCTGACAGTCCATCAGGACGAGGTCATATCGCTGACGCTGGATGGCACTGACGGCACCTTCGCCGTTTTCGGCAAAGTCAAAGGTGCAACCAAGATGCTTCAAAATCTCTCCGACGAACATCTGATTGATTCGATTGTCTTCGGCGACCAGCACATGTCCGGCAAGTTTGGGCGGAATTTCCGTCTGCCTGAGATTCGTCTCGTCCGCGTCCGCTGATTCACTCAATTGGATGGGGACTTCAAACCAAAAAGTCGAACCGTGGCCGATTTCACTTTCGATGCCGATGCGGCCACCCATAAGTTCTACTAACTCTTTGCAAATCGAGAGACCAAGCCCCGTGCCGCCGAATTTTCGCGTCGTCGAACTTTCAGCCTGAGTGAACGGACAGAACATGCTGTCGCGTTTCTCTGCGGGAATTCCAATACCCGTGTCCGTGACGCGGATCCGAATCCTCGAATTCAGCTGATCGCCGTGGAGGCACTCGACAGAGACCGTTACTGAACCCTTGTCGGTGAACTTGATGGCATTCCCAATCAGATTGACCAGAATTTGTCGTAGCCGATGGCTGTCGAAGGTCGCGGTCACACAGGCGTTTGGGTTCACTTGAGTACGAAGCCGAAGTCCTTTCTGCTGAGCACCAAAACTCATGACGTCGACAATGTCGTACACCAGGGTTTCGATTGGGCATTCGTGCAGGTCAAGTTCGAATTGTCCGGACTCGATCCTGGACAAATCCAGAACGTTATTGATCAGTTGCAGTAACTGCTTTCCGCTGATTCGACTGGCATCGACATAACTGGTCTGTCGTTCGCTCAATTCGGTTTTCAGCAACAACTCGTTCATTCCAAGGATGCCGTTGAGTGGGGTCCGCAATTCGTGACTCATCGTCGTCAGGAACAGGGACTTTGCCTTGTTTGCCACTTCCGCTTCCGCCTGATGCGATGCGGCCTGCAGCGTCGCCCGGCGAATGTGGTGGATTGACAGAATCAGGAAACCGACTTCAAACACAACCCAGCCAGCATGCTCCAGCGATCGCCACACGGTGGGCACAGCGGAACCGTAGACCGACATCGGCAAGTACCAGCCTCGCAGCAGATGATCGACGGCCACCACTGCCGCGGCAGTGACCAGCACGCGCCAATCTCGATAAAACGACAGAAAGGCCAGTGACCCGAAGATGTGGAAATGAGTTTCAATTCGTCCGCCCGTCAAATGGATCAGCAAGGCGGACATCAAGGCCTGCGCGATCGCAATGACGTGGCGGGTCAACGCCGTTCCCGGAGAACGTAAAGCGAGTGTGATCGGCGCGACGTTGATGATTGCACCGAGAACGATGGAGGCGACGAGATGTGGATGGATCTGATTTTCTGAACCTTTCCAGGTCTGCGGGGAGATCCGCAACGTAAGAGCAACACTGGCCAGCCACTGCAGCAGCAGCAGGGCAGCAAACTGCCGATCTGCTCTGATGCACGCCTGCCTTTCGTATTCGCTTGCGAGCTCAGCAGTGCGCGTGGAAAGTGTCTCTGACTGTCCGAGATCATCTTTCAATGGTTTCATCGCGTGGACTCCCCAGTGATACCATCCGTCGCGAAGAGTGGGCAGCCGAAGACGGCGCATTCAATAGGCTGCTCGGTTTTTCCCGAAAGCAATGCGAGGATCGTGCTTCGTCCGACGCTGTCACCCTGATGACCGCGTGCGACGGTGATGCCACCGCAAAAGATCTGCGTTCCATGGTGGTCGTACAAGGCCACATGACCGGACGTTGTCGCACCGAATCGTCGTGCCTCGATGCCGTTACTGTCCACCTGAACATGGACTCCCTTTATCGCCGCTGCTGACCGCCACAGATCTGTGTCTGACCACTCGTCCGACTCTGCATCAGGCTTATAGAACAAGACCGTTACGGAGACCGCCTCCGGGCAACGGGCCATGATTTCCTCCAGGGCGGCAAGACTTGCGCGGCTGCACGGGCAGCGAGGATGCATCGCCACCACCAGATTGTATTGCGTGTGATCGAGAACAATCGAGCTTTCATGCGGCCAGGTTCGCTGCGCCGGTCCATCCTCGCCGGGAGTCATTGAAAACACCAGCAGACCGATGAATCCGGCTGCACTCGCGATCACCCAGACCATCAGACTGAGCCTGGTCCAGACACTGGCGGTTAGATTTGTTGTCGTGGGCACTGAATGCCTTTCATTCCAGGCAATTATCGCAGGGTTAGCCGTCGTTCATCGAATGGATCTTGTCGTTCGCGTTCAAACCGATGCTCAACGGGAACTGTGGTTCTCGCCAGGCAACGAGTTCGCGTGGCTTGTCCAGCCGAAACGTATTCCGCTGAGTCCATCACTGTGTATCGAATGGGGGCCCGTCGAACTTGCGAAAGTCGCAGTGAGGAAAATCCTGAGAAGTCGGGGTGGTAAACGAGCAGTTGACTGCGACTTTGGCGAGGGCGAATCTGAATTCCCATGTCCACGGGCCACGTTTACGGGCCACGTTTACGGGCCATGTCCACGCGCCATGTCCACGCGCCATGTCCACGGGCCATCCAGCGACATGCGTGGGAATTCCCACCCCGGGGGCGCGGGACAACACTGTCAGAAAAATCCTGAGATCGTATTTCGCAATGGAGGAGAACCATCGAGCCGATTTTTCGTCGTGGCGATTTTTCGGCGTGTCGATTTTTCGGCGTGTCGACTTTTCGTCGTGGCGGTTTTGATCCGCTCGTGACGGGTCCGATCAGCACAGCTGTGGGAGTCGGTACACTGCCTCCACTGAAGCCGCATTCCACTGAGGCCGCATCACTGCTCCGAGGAAATGATCCCGTTCCGTATGGCGTAGCGTACCAATCCGGGGACGTCAAAAATCTGCAGACGTTCCATGAGCCGCATACGGTGCGTCTCGACGGTCTTCACGCTCAAGCCGAGCCTGCTGGCAATGACTTTCAACGCGTTTCCCTCAGCGATCAACTGCAGAATCTCACGCTGCCTCGACGTCAGCACGTCGGCGACAACAACATCAGAGCCCAGGCGATGCATGTAGGCTTCGAGCACATGTTGGGATACGGAGGGCGTCAGATACCTCGCACCATCAGCCACAGCCCGGATAGCAAATTCGATTTCTTTGGCTTCGGCGTCTTTTAGTAAGTATCCCATGGCACCTGAACGCAGTGCCTGCAAAACATACTCTTCGGACGTGTGCATCGAGAAAATGATGACGCGCACTTTTGGAAACGCCTTCGTCACTCGAACGGTCGCTTCCAACCCGTTCATCACGGGCATCGAAATATCTACCAGAAACACGTCTGGCTGCATTTTCTCTACAAGTTCAAGGGCTTCTCTGCCATTCACGGCCTCGCCGACAACGTCAATTCCGTCCAGGCTTTGGAGTATTGAACGAATCCCTGCCCGGACGATGCTGTGATCGTCGGCAAGCACGACTCGGATATTAGTCATGATGATGCATTTCCCGAGTCAGCCATACCCTGGGAGGAACGCATTGATGCCCGTGTACTTTTCTCTGTGTCCTTCAGATTCCGGATCTGCTCATGGTCTGGCTTCGTCTGGACTGAGCTTTGGGTCACAATTGGGAAGCGGGCACACACGACGGTGCCGGACGTCGATGATGAAGTGATCTCAAACTGGCCTCCGACAAGCTCGACGCGTTCCTGCATGCCCAGCAGTCCCAAATGTACGTTTTGTGTCCCGCTGGCACACGAGCCTGCGATGTCGAATCCGATTCCATCGTCGA
>JANPHT010000650.1:0-6250 GCA_031424595.1 Planctomycetota bacterium | reverse complement strand
GGAAGAAGGCGTCTGACGCCACGACTGCGCCCTGGCTGCGATCTCCAGCCTTGTAAGCTGCGATCATGGAGGAATCAAGACGACTCATCTGCCCCGCCCCGGCACCCAGCAACATTCCCTCTTTCGCAAAGACAATGGCGTTGGATTTGACATGTCGGCACACGGACCATGCAAATCTCAGATCGGCCAATTCCTGCGGCGTTGGATGGCGTGAGGTGACGACTTTCCATGCTGCGTCAGACTGCGGCAGATCGTCGCGGTCCTGAACAAGTAATCCGCCGGTGACTCGACGATAATCGGCCGCTCCGCGATCGACGTCAGAGAACTCCACCTGCATCAAGCGGACGTTGGCTTTCCATTTGGGTTTTGTGGTCAGAATCTGAATGGCAGCATCGTCATATCCGGGAGCAATGATGGCTTCAATGAATCGGCCCGGCACACACATCCGTTCGGCTGTCGCGGCGTCCACTTTTCGATTCAAGCCGATGATTGATCCGAAGGCGCTGATGGGATCTCCTTCATACGATTTCTCAAACGCTTCTGCGAGGGAATCGGCCACGGCACAGCCACACGGATTATTGTGCTTGATCACACAGGAAGCCGGCTGGGAATAATCGGAGACAATCAGTTTGGCGGCATCCAAATCCAATAGATTGTTGTAGGACAGTTCTTTTCCATTCAATTGCTTCGCGTTTGCAAGTGAAGTCGCCGACGGACGGTCTTCCACATAAAACGCGGCACGCTGATGAGGATTCTCTCCGTACCGAAGTTCCTGCTGAAGTCGGAAGGAGAGGGAAAGACGCTGCCCGAAGGAACTGGTCTGTCCTTCGTCTTCAGCCACAACTTTTGCCATGTAATCGCTGATTGCTCGATCGTACGTGGCCGTCAGTTCAAAGGCGGATGCCGCCAGTTTACGTCGGAACGGCTCATTCATTGTACCCTGCTGCAATTGACCAAGTACTTCTTCATATTGCGAAGGTTGAGTCACAATCGCGACATGAGCATGATTCTTCGCCGCCGAGCGTACCATGGACGGTCCGCCGATGTCGATGTTCTCGACAGCGTCGTCGAATGTCACATTCGGCTTCGCGACCGTTTGCTGAAATGGATAAAGATTCACCACGACCAGTTGAAATGGGATAATCCCATGAGCTTCGATGGCGGCTGCATCCGTAGCCAGTGTGGGACGCCCGAGAATCGCCCCATGAACTTTTGGGTGCAGTGTCTTGACTCGTCCGTCCATGATTTCCGGAAAGCCAGTGTAGGAGGTGACATCGATGACGGGGATGCCGGCTTGTTCCAGGAACTTGCGTGTTCCACCAGTCGAAAGAATCTCATAGCCCAACTCCGACAGCCCTCGAATGAACGGCTCCAGACCGGATTTATCACTGACACTGACAAGGGCACGCAGGGGACGAGAAGTGCTCATGGGGAACAAAAATCCGAAACGACAGGAATGAGTGAATGAGGGCAACCACGTGATTGCGCATAATAGGCTGTTTGACTCGGCGATGACTGTGGGAGTTGATAGCAATTGTTCCAAATGAAAAAACCGCTCGCACAGCGAAATCGCGGATGACCCGGATTCAGGGTTTTATTGCCAGCAGAAAGTGCAGTCAAATCCGTGCCATAACGATTGGGAATGTATTTATTTGCGGAATGCTTGAGAAAATCTCGCTTGCTCACGATATCCTCAATCCTGCTTTTCAGCTTTTAGAGAACGCCTGAACTATGACTGAACCTCAACCCCCTGGGTCTGACCTGTCTCCTGAAACACAGCTGCAACTCATTGCCTTGGTGAATCGAAGCCAAAAAGTGATGGCTCACGCGTGGATGGTTCGCACGTTTATTAAACATTCCGATGAAGTGGAAGATTTTCCTGAATTGAACGAGATGGCTCGGACGATTTTCGACGCTTTTCGAGCGGTCGAGACCCAAGTCGCAGATCCCGTGTCGTATTTCAGAACAGTGCGCAAAAAAATTGCCAAGCTTCGACTGGCCGCAGAACAGTTTGAGAAAGATGCGTGGCACGCATCCACACATACAAATTTTCAGCAGGCTGTGGTCTCGGCAAAATTTGTCGGAGAGCAACTTCTGGAGTTGGTGGTGGAAGCCGAACGATTGTTGCCACGGCCCGTGGCACCGAAGTTTTCACTTCCGGGAAGGGCTGCTATTGCTCTCGCTTCCACTGAACCAGATGTCGTGAGTGAATCCGAGGAAAAGTCATGAAACGGTAAGGAGTGAATGCGAAAAATCTGGCGTCAGCGGCACCCGTCGGTGTCGTCTTGATAAGTATCGTTTGGCAACTCCGTTCTTCGAATTCCGACACACCATCAATGTTAAGAGAATCCGAGAGAATGGAATGCAACGAGAGGCCGCTTGTGGAAACCGATAATCCGAGTTTGTCCGGAAAACAGTATTCTTGCGAAAAAATGGACGTGATACAGTTTCGCATCATCACGGGCTGACGGTCCGTCTCTATATTCATTCGTTGGAAGGTTGTACTGGTGGCATAATGTTTGCAGCGATGTCGAACGGGCCACTTTGAACTGAGCCAAATGAATACAGGGTTGACAAACGCGGGATCTGGTTTTGCAGCGAGATTGCTGCACTGAGAGTCTTTCCATGAACGTTTCTATTGGAACGATCGGTCCTGATGTGAATGCTGTGGGGCATGTTTCATTGCGAATGATTTGGGTTTTGCGATGTCTTTGCCTGACAGGGCTTGGGATCTCGGGCTATCTTGCCTGGACTGCGTTCAGCATGGTTCCTGTCTATGGCTGCGGTGGTGGTGAGGTTATTGACTGCGGCCATGTGCTGAACAGCAAATGGTCCAAGGTTTTGGGAATGCCTGTCAGTGTTCCTGCCGTTGGACTCTACGCCAGCATGCTTGCGATGTTGAGTTTCGCAGGCCTGAAGAGCTCGCGTTCTTTGAGACAAATTATTTGGAGCACTATGACCGCCGGAGCGTGCCTGGCAGGTTTGGCGGCGCTGTGGTTTGTGGGATTGCAGATTTTCGTACTCAGCCACATTTGCCCCTATTGCCTTGCCGTGCATTTCTGCGGCATCATCCTGGCGGTCTTGATGCTGCGTAACAAGTTTTCCACTGCGCTTCAGAAGAGTATTGCGGCGTCCTTCAGCACTGCGGCTGTTGCGGCGTTGATCACGATTCAGGTTATGACACCGGAGCCTGAGGTTTTTCAGGTTGTACGATACGATGACGCTGTTCCAGCAAATGTCGCCTCCGTTGAACCTGCTCCTGGAGAATCCAACCTTTTCTCGCCTCCGGGTGAGGTGTTTGAAGCTCCTTCCGAGGTTTTCGAGGCACCCGGCGCTTCAACCGAGAAATCTGTAAGCATTCCGTCGCCAGAAACCTCAGACGACGCCGTGAACGCTGAGGGTCCTGATCCCGTCGCTTCAACCTTGCTGTTAATCCTTCCCCCCCGATTCCTTATGCTCATGCAGTTGGTGGGCCAGCAGGATGCCCCATCAGATACGCCAGCCGATGAGGCCAGGGCTGTTGTTGAGGCCAAAACAGAATTGGCAGATGTCGCCAAAGACCCTGGTGCCGCAGCCTCGGAGAAATCAAAGAGCGACACTGAAGGAGAAACACCAAAACCTGCGGTGACTGCTCCCGAGGTTCCTAAGCAAAGGACAGTGACGGTCGCAGGCAACACAGTGACTCTGAACGTGAAACAGTGGCCACTGTTGGGCAAGCCCAATGCTCAGTACATCTTCGTAGAAATGTTCGACTACACTTGCCCGCACTGTCGGAACACCCATCATGCGATCAAAGGGGCTTTCGAGCATTATGGAGAGAACCTCGCGATCGTTGCGCTTGCCGTACCACTTGATCCCTCCTGCAACAACGCAGCGACTGGAAGTGGCCATGCGGGTGCCTGCGAACTGGCAAAGATCTCTGTAACGGTCTGGCGTGTGAGTCCGGAGAACTTTCGCGAGTTTCATGACTGGATGTTCGAATCTACGCGAACTGTTTCCAGCGCCCGTGCTCAGGCTGAGAAACTTGTGGGAGCAGAGAGATTTCAGAAAGAATATGCCTCGAAGGTGCCAGCAGACTACGTAAAACGTCACGTGGACCTGTATAAGAAGGTCGGTCAGGGTTCTGTTCCGAAGTTGTTGTTCCCGAAGTCGACAATCAACGGCGAGATCAACAGCAAGTCTACTCTGTGCAGCACGATTGAACGTGAACTACAAGGGGCTGTCATAAAGTAAAGTTGCCGGTCGCTCTGTGTTGTCACTGCGGGCACAGCGTGATGAGCACTTTATTGGCTTGAGTCATGGGCAATCGCTGGGATCTGATTCGCGTTTCACTTGCTCGCCGGTTCTTCCTCGCCACGGTCGTGCAGGCAATCGTGGTGGTATCCGTCACGTGGATGCTCTGCGTGACGTGTGGTCGCCAATCGACCGCAGAGACCCTCAGGCTGCCATGGGCGTTCGCGTTCAGTTCTGTTTTTCTTGCCGTTGGGAGTTGGTCTCTGGAACGGGCGCATGGGTTTGTCAAGCGGGAGCGGCAGGCGGAATTTCGAGCGTCGTTACTCCGATCACTGGGCTTTGCCATGGGTTTCGTTGCGGTGCAGGGTTACGGGCTGTGGGCTATCGATAAAGGAATTCGCAACGCTCATGACGCGCAGTTGGGAGTGCATGGCTTTGTCATTATGCTGACCGCACTCCATGGAATGCATTTTGTCGTCGCACAGTCTGTCCTGTTGTGGGTTACACTCGCGGCCTTTGCAGACCGCTATGATCACGAGTACTTTTGGGGAGTAACGTTTGCCAAATGGTTCTGGCACGCACTAGGAGTGATCTGGCTGGGAATTCTCTTCGTTTTCACGATGGCGTTCACAGTCTGAAGTTCAAACGCGTGTCGTCCATCGCAGCAGCAGTGGAAGGAGAATGAGGTCGCTGATCAGACCGCCGACCATGGATAGACTGAGAAGTGCCCCAAAATAGACTAGCGGAATGAACTCAGAAGCCGTCAGCACCAGAAAACCGGCCACAAGTGCAAAATGCGCCAGTACGACAGCTTTGCCTACCCCCGATTGTGCCAATTGAAGAGCCCTGGAGAGGCCAACTTTCGGCAATGCGTTCTGAAACACTTCGATGTAATGGACCGAGCAGGTGAAGCCCATTGAAACACTGGCAATCATCGCCGTTCCGATGTTCACGGGAATTTCCATAAGGCCAAGTGATCCCGTGACCAATGCGATGGGGAATATATTTGGAACGAGAGAAATCAGACCGATACGAATGCTGCGAAAAGCGATCGCCATGCAGACAAATGTCCCGAGGCAAGCCCATAGAAAACTCCTGAATTGATCTTCCAGCAGGCTGTCAATGATCCGGGCCATCAATACAAACAGTCCTGAAGCGACTGGTAGAGTGTCAAGGGAATTGCTGTTCGACGAAGCTGCCTGTGGCATCGAGAAATGCTCTGCAACGACCTCACGCACTCGTTGAATCTGAGATAGCTTCGCCTCCGTCGGCTGCTGTTCAGGGGATCTCAGCACAATTCGCATTCGACGCCGCTCTGGATTGTAAAAGCTCTGCACAAGATCATGCTGTCTCTGATCAACTTTTTCGAACCGTGATAAGGCTTTTCCAAGTCGGGGTGGAACATCAATCGCATCATTGAGCGACAAGACATCCAGGACCATGCCTTCCGACGACAGATTCTTCAGGCGATTCGTGAGTTCCTTTGTCTGGTCCAGGAACTCGCTGGTCAGCCGATCGGGAACCTCAAATGAAACATCCCACGTTCCCGCAGGGCCCAATTCAGATTCTACGAACCTGAGAGACTGCACAATGGGAGACGAATCTCGAAAATTGCGACTGAAGTCCGTTTCAACCTGCATCATCAACAGTCCCGGCGCGGTGATGGCAGTCAGGAGCAGACAGACCACAGTTGTTCCCAAAGGATGCCGATCGATCAGGTGGGCCATGCGGTTCAAAACGGTGTCGAGATGTTCTTCCAATTGAATCCTGCCCGGCACAGGCACATTCTTTCCGGACGCAAAGGCTGCGGGCAGCACCGCCAGAGTGACAACGATGACCATCAGCGTCCCCAGTGACATCATGATGGCGAAACTTCGTACCGGCACGATTTCAGAAACCAGCAGTGCCGCAAACCCGATGGCGATTGTGACCACGGTCCACATCACGGGATGCCAAAGATCAATCAGGGTCTGCAAAGTGGCATCTCTGGCGTTCAAGGTCGCGCGCAGTTCACGAT
>JANPHT010000649.1:0-57405 GCA_031424595.1 Planctomycetota bacterium | reverse complement strand
GCCGTCGACGATAACTCGCCGGATCATTATGCAAAAGGCACGCCGTTACACAACAATGTGCTACGACAGCTTGTAAGCGTGTGGTTTCAGGTCCTTTTAACTCCCCTTCCGGGGTGCTTTTCATCGTTCGCTCGCGCTACTATTCACTATCGGTCGCCAGAGAGTACTTAGCCTTAGGAGATGGGCCTCCTGGATTCAAGCCGGGTTTCACGTGACCGGCCCTACTCGGGGAACCTCACGGAGTCTGATCAGCTTTTGATTACGGGACTTTCACCCTCTATGGTTCCGCATTCCAGCAGATTCTTCTAGCCGTCAGATTTGTAACTCCATATGTGAGCCCCACAACCCCGCCGAACAAGCCGACGGTTTGGGCTATTTCCTTTTCGCTCGCCGCTACTAGGGAAGTCGCTATTGCTTTCTCTTCCTATGGGTACTGAGATGTTTCAGTTCCCCACGTTCGCTCCGTATACCTATGTATTCAGTATACGGTAATTCGGGAATCACGGGATCAACGCTCGTTTGACAACTTCCCCGTGCTTATCGCAGCCTTCCACGCCCTTCATCGCCTTCTGGCGCCAAGACATCCCCCACACGCCCTTATGTGCTTGGCCACATTGATCAACAGCCAGAACGACTTCTGACTGACGATCTGCCAACACATTACGATAAACTTCAGTCAGCGTTTCCGCCAACTGCTCTTCTCGTGAAAACGTTTACAGATGCCACTTAGACTTCATTAAATTGTCAAAGAACATTCGCGATTTCGGCCGTTTGGCTGTTTTTCGCGAGCGGGGCAGTGTAGCGGGGAGCACTCTCCTCGTCAACACTTCGGCTCAAGAAAGTTTAGAACTTTTTGAACCGTCCCGTTTTGGTCCGAAGACCATTGGAGACGATCGGGATCGAACCGACAACCTCTGCCTTGCAAGGGCAGCGCTCTCCCAGTTGAGCTACGTCCCCTCAATTTCACCGGCGCTGTCGCCATAGTGGGCGTACGTGGACTCGAACCACGGACCTCAGCTTTATCAGAGCTGCGCTCTAACCAACTGAGCTATACGCCCCGAATATGAGGTCTTTTCGGGGGCACATATTTTGGCAGCAGTTGGACCACATGTCCAGCCACTCGGATGTCGCTTCGCAATTTCCGGGTTTTTTTGACCCTGAGCCTGCGTACTTCAGAAGTTAGGCCGTGGTTTTCTGCTGTGGTTTTTGTCCTTTTAGCCGGTTCGCTTGAAGGACACCAGATTATCGTTTGATGCGAACTTTCGGTTGAGGCTGATTTCAATTTTTGTTTGAGATGGGCAAAATCCTTGTGTTCGATGGGTTCAATATTTTCCAGTTCTGCTGGATTCGGATCAAGTCAGCGCCGGGACTTAGCCGTTTTTTGATCACTGCGGATTTGAGGTCTTTGATGACGCGTTTCTCTTGCCAGAGTGTGTTCAGGAGCCGTGATTGTTTGCGGATACTTGTTGTCACTGTTTCCTTGGTGTGCCAAGGCCAATGTTCTGAGATAGCTCAGGTACCGCCCAACGTCCTGATGATCGCTATCGATGATCAGAACGATTGGGTTGGTTGTCTTGGAGGCCATCCGCAGGCCAGAACGCCGCACATTGATCGTCTTTCCGAACGTGGCACCTTATTCTTGAATGCTCATTGTCAGTCACCTTTGTGTAATCCATCACGGGTCAGTTTGTTGACGGGGAGGCGACCATCTTCAACCGGGATTTACGGACTGTCACCAGTTTTCAGGGATGTGGGTCTGCTGAAGGATGTCGAGACTTTGCCGCAGCATTTCAGCCGTCATGGTTATGAGACCTTGATGGCAGGCAAGATTTACCATGGTGGCTACGGACGTCGCTCAATTGATGGTGAATTCGAAATTATTGGACCATCCGCTGATGTGGGAGTTCGGCCATCAGCTCCGTTGGTAAAAACGCCCGGGGGGCATCCTTTGGTCGATTGGGGTACGTTTCCTCATCGTGATGAAGATAAAGGCGATTGGAAGTTAGCCACATGGGCGTCGGGGCAGTTGCAAAAAACTCATGATCGTCCGTTCTTCATGAGTGTTGGTTTTTTTTTACCACACGTGCCGTGTTATGTGACTTCGGACTGGTATGACCTGTTTCCGTTGGATTCACTGCGGCTGCCCGATGTGCTCGACAATGATCGCGCAGATACTCCGCGATTCAGTTGGTACCTGCACTGGAAGTTGCCTGAGCCTCGTCTCAAGTTTCTTAAGGAAGCCGATGAATGGAGAAATCTGGTCCGTTCATACCTGGCGAGCACTGCCTTTGTTGATGCTCAAGTTGGCAGAATTCTCGATGCTCTCGAAGCCAGCGAGTTTGCCGACAACACCATTATTGTGCTGTGGTCCGATCACGGCTGGCACCTTGGAGAAAAAGGAATCACCGGCAAGAACACTTTGTGGGAATGTTCTACCAGGGTTCCTTTGATTTTTGCCGGGCCTGGCGTTTCGGTATGCGCTCGATGCAACGAGCCTGTGGAACTGCTGGATGTCTTTCCAACGCTGTCCGAGTTGTGTGGTCTTCCCGTATCGCCGGAGCTTGAGGGACACAGCCTGTTACCCCAGCTTAAGGATGCCGAGGTTGTCAGAGAGTGGCCTGCCATTACGACTCACAACCACGACAATCACGGGATTCGCAGTCGGGATTGGCGATACATTTGTTATGCCGACGGTTCAGAAGAGCTCTACAACATGAACGAGGATCCGGAGGAATGGACGAATCTCGCGGCTCGGGATGAGCATCTTGCGATTCTGAAGCAGCACCGGAAATGGGTTCCACGGGTCAACCTGAAAGCAGCAAAGGGGAGTCGTGATAGAATCCTGACCTATGATCCGGTCTCCGGCGTGGCCAATTGGGAAGGAGTCGATATTCTGCCCCACGCCCCTATTCCAGAGATTGATAATTGAAAGCCCACTCTGTTGAATGAGTCGTGTTTCGGCAGACGTCTCGTTGCGGTTAATTGGTCTGTGACAAATCGAATCGTGCTGCCTCATTATGGAGTCAGCGCGAAAACCCAGAAGCTGTGAAATATCTATGTGGATTAAAATCTGTGGGGTGACTCGAATTGAGGATGCTCTCGCAGTGGTCAAAGCCGGGGCTGGCGCCATTGGGCTGAATTTCTTTCAAGGATCAAAGCGATTCGTATCGGTTGGCAAGGCGACGACGATTGCGGGGTCACTTCGAAGATACGCTGAGGACCGAGCGGCGTTGGATGTGGTCGGTGTTTTTGTGAACTCCACTGTCCCTGAGATCGTGGATGTCGCCAAACGCGTCGGGCTAACGGCGGTGCAGTTTCATGGTGACGAGTCGGCAGACTTGATCGCAGAGTTCCATGCTCAGTTGCCGACGATCCATATCGTTCGTGCATTGCGTGTTCTGGCCGATACTCTTGATCAACAGCTAAATGACGTGGATTTGCTGAACAAGCGAGTGCCGTTGGCTGCGTGTTTGTTGGATGCATTTGTGGCGGGTGAGTACGGTGGCACGGGCATGACGATCGATCTGCAGATTCCGGAGGAATATCTGGCAGTCAGTCGGCCCAGGCTGATTCTTGCCGGTGGCCTCACGGCTGAAAACGTCGGAGGCATAATTTCTAAAGCGAAGCCGTGGGGTGTAGACACTGCAAGTGGCGTTGAATCTTCGCCGGGGGTGAAGGACTGTGAGAAGTGCCGATTATTTGTCCAGTCCGCATTGGGAAAAGCAGAGTCGCTCAGTGTCCGGCTTTGATTGATCCCGGACTCTGGCGACCACGGGGATTGCTTAGCCCTCGCTTTTCGGATGCGCCCAATCTTCAGTCAGAGCCAGCGTGCTCGAAAGTACTGGGTGCGGGGTTTCAGGGCCGAGTTTCTGCGGGCTTTATCTGAGCAAACGGATTATCCATCGCCAATTCGTGGAGCGCAGGAAACAGAAATGACCAGCGTCACGAAAGGATCTCGTTAATCACATTTCCATGGACATCAGTCAGCCTGAAATCTCGACCTGCATAGCGAAAGGTCAACTTCTTGTGGTCGAAGCCGAGGCAATACAACATGGTTGCATGAAGATCGTGGATGCTGGCGGGGTTCTCAGCCGCTTTGAAACCGATGTCGTCTGTTGAACCGTAAACTGTGCCGCCTTTAATGCCGCCGCCGGCAAGCCAGACACTAAAGCCCCAGTGGTTGTGGTCTCGACCAGACTGCGGTTTACCGTCTCCTGAAAGCTCCACAGTCGGTGTTCTTCCGAATTCGCCACCCCAGAGAATCAGAGTGTCTTCAAACAGGCCGCGTTGTTTGAGATCTGTCATCAAGGCTGCGATTGGCTGATCGATCTGACCAGCAAGGTTGCGATGAGCCGCCTCAAGGCCAGCATGGTTGTCCCACGGTTGTCCGGCACCATGCCAGAGTTGCACATAACGCACACCTCGCTCGAGTAATCTTCGGGCGATCAATGTTTGGCGAGCGTGAACACCCTCTCCGTACATTTGCTGGATATGCTCGGGTTCGCTGGTGATGTCGAACGCTTCGGCAGCGTCCTGCTGCATGCGAAAAGCCAATTCGAATGATTGAATTCGAGCATCCAATCGCTGGTCGATTCGGGTGGCTCGATGTTGAGCGTTCAGGCGTGAAAGCAGATTCAATTGCCGACGCTGGGCTTCGGTGGCAATCTGCGGGTGTTCGATGTTTTCGAGGAGCTTGCTGAGTTCTTTATGCTGCGAGTCCACATAGGTGCCCTGGTAGGCACCAGGCAGGAATGCGGATTGCCAGTTTTCCGTGTCCTTAATCGGGAGGCCACCCGGACACATTGCCACAAAGCCCGGGAGATTCTGATTCTCAGTTCCAAGTCCGTACAGCGTCCAGGCTCCCATGCTGGGGCGAGGCTGAACGGAGTCGCCGCAGTTCATCAGCATCAGGGAGGGCTCGTGATTCGGCACTTGGGCATACATGGACCGAATGACAGCGATGTCATCGATGTGCGCTGCGGTTCTGGAGAAGATTTCACTGACTTCTATTCCGGACTGGCCGTATTTTCTGAACTTAAATGGCGACGGAAATGCCGCTCCTGTCTTTCTCTCTGTCAGCAGGTTGTCACCAACCGGTTGCCCGGCAAACCTGGCCAGCATGGGCTTGGGGTCGAAAGTGTCGACATGCGACGGTCCACCATTCAGAAAGAAATGAACGACTCTCTTAGCGCGGGGAGGGAAATGTGGGGCGTGGTTATTGAGCGGGCCAGCGCTGATTTCTTTATCGACCGCCCTGCCCTCCTGCTGCAGCAGACTCGCCAGGCCAAGTGACCCAAGTCCGAGGCCAGAGCGACTGAGCATCGACCGTCGATCAATTGCTGAGCGTCGCATTTCCTCGACGGCGTTGTGCAACGGAAAACGGTTTCGCATGGTGCATCTCGGTGTAATTCACGGATTTTTCTTGAGGAAATGTAATTAGCTGTTCAGCATCTTCACAACAAGATCGCCCATCTCAGTTGTACTGATCGAAGGTCCGTTACCGGCGATGTCCTTTGTTCGATGGCCGGCCTTCAGCACGCGATTGACGCCATCTTCAATAGCATCGGCTTCCACATTCATATTCATGGAATAGCGAAGCATCATGGCGGCAGCCAGAATTGTTGCGAGCGGGTTTGCGACATTCTTGCCGGCGATATCCGGAGCAGAACCATGGATGGGCTCAAACAATCCGGGACCACTTGATCCGATCGAAGCCGATGGAAGCAGACCAAGAGATCCGGGCAGCATTGAGGCTTCATCGGTCAGGATATCACCAAAAAGATTTTCAGTGACAACGACATCGAAGTCGCGAGGCCTGGAAATCAGATGCATGGCCATCGAATCGACCAGCACCACGTTGTATTGCACATCAGGGAACTCAGTCTTCATGACTCTCTCGGAAACCTGACGCCACAGGCGAGAAGCTTCCAAAACGTTGGCCTTGTCGACCATGGTCAGTTTTCCGCGTCGTTTGCGAGCCGCTTCAGCCGCCAGACGCACCACGCGTTCAATCTCGCCGGTAGAATAAATCATCACGTTCCATGCTTCCTCGCCTGAGGCATGGGGCCGACGTCCGGATTCCCCAAAATAGATGCCGCCAGTGAGTTCGCGAACAAAAAGAATGTCGGTCCCTGCCACGATTTCTCGCTTCAGCGGAGAAGCATCCAGTAGTTCATCCCAGGTTTTTGTTGGTCGCAGATTCGCAAAGAGTCCAAGCTCTTTCCGAATTCGAAGCAGGCCCGCTTCGGGACGAGTCCTGGCCTGAGGATCATCCCACTTTGGTCCGCCAACGGCACCGAGGAGTACGGCGTTGGATTTTCGGCAGGCATTCAAGGTTTCTTCAGGAAGCGGATTTCCGCAGGAATCGATCGCGTTGCCACCAATGGCATGTTCTGGCATCTCAAATGAATGTCCAAAGCGTTGTGCGACAACTTCCAGCACTCGCTTAGCCTGAGCCACAATCTCGGGGCCAATACCGTCACCTGGAAGCAGAACAATCGTGGCGTTCATCGAAAAACTCCACCGCGGAAGCGGTCTGAAAAAGTCGTCACTCTCCATCGCACTGTAACTCGGAGAGTTTTGGGGATCTGGAAAGTCGCACAGCGTAAAGGCTTCTGATGCCGTTTCAACCTCGGATTGCTGAAGGATCAGACAAATGGCGATGGAAAGCGAATACTCGAGCCTATACGCTGCCGCTTCAAGGCGGCGGGCGTTTCCGACGAACCGATTGATAATGCCCTGAACATGGAGGAATTACGAATTTCGCCAGCAAAATAACGCGGCCGATGACAGGCAGCCGATTAACAGGATTTCAAATCAAAGATGGCCAGTATTGCTTTTCTCACCATGGATAGTCTCGATGGGTTCGTTTCGTATGATGGTCTTGTTCGGGACATCCTTCGGGAACGCAGTTTTCGTGTTGATGAAATCTCGTGGCGAGCTGCCGACGCCCATTGGGACCAATATGATCTCGTCGTGATTCGTTCGCCGTGGGATTATCAGCAGGCCTGTGACGAGTTTCTTGGCGTGCTTGCTCGAATTGAAGCTTCCACTGCAAGGCTTGAGAATTCTCTCGACATTGTCCGCTGGAACATTCAAAAAACCTATCTCCGGCAGCTTGAAGAATCGGGAGTCACAATCGTCCCGACACGTTGGGTTGAAAACCCTTCCATGTCTCAACTGCAGCAATTATTCGAGCAGTTTGGATCGGACGATATCGTTATCAAACCCGTTGTTGGAGCAAACGCGGATGACGCGTTCTGGCTGAAGCCGGATAGTTCCGTCGAGATCTTTCGGGCGGCCGAACACACCTTCAGGAACCGTCTGATGCTGGCCCAGCCGTTCGTAAAAAGTGTGACAACGTCTGGTGAAATATCGCTGATTTTCTTTGCGGGCGAATACAGCCACAGTGTTCTGAAGACACCGAAACCGGGCGATTTTCGGGTCCAGGAAGAACACGGCGGACAAATCCAATCGTTTGAGCCGGATCGGGAAATCATCGAATTCGCCATTCGAACTCTGCGCAGCGTACCGGGTGATACGCTCTATGCCCGCGTTGATGTCGTCCTGCTTTCCAACGATCAGCCCGCATTGATGGAAGTGGAACTCATTGAACCCTCACTGTATCTGTCATACAACCGGCAGTCGCCGAAACGGTTTGCCGACGTGATTGATGACTTATTTTAATCCCCGCCTGACTCGGGCCAATTGAGATTCCGTGAGAAATGTTTTCGGAGTGATTTCACGTCACTGAGATTTTTTCCGGGCCTTTCCATTCGGAATGTTTGCGGCTGCATCTGTAAATGGCGGAAGATCGAATACGGATGCCTGGTCGGTAACTCGTGGATCGTTCGTAGACTGAAGGACTCCCATCAGCTGCGCGGCAAGCTGTTTCCGCGTCGACGAGTATCCTGCCAGCGAGGCGACGTTATTCGTCTGGTCCGGATCGATCTTCAGGTCGTAGAGTTCCTCCTCCGGCCTCAGTGCGAACGCGGCATTAAAGTAGTTTCGATATTCAGGATTCTGAAGTCCCTGTTCGATCAGCCACGTCTTTGTGGGGCTTGCATCCATATCGGCGAATGCGGCAAACGTGCTGGCATCGAGAGTTGCACGGTCCGGCATTTTGTTTTTCCCATCATCGCCAAACCCCGGCGCTATTCCCATTGGCCAGCGATCAGCTTTGAAGTTGCGAATGTAAAGAAAGTCGTTGGTGCGAATGGCTCGTTGGGGATAAGGCAGGTTGTCGGTGCGAGCTCTCGCGACATGTCGCTCGCGGCCGGTCACGACGAAGTCGCGAGAAGGGTCAATCTGGCCAGACTTTTCGGACATCAGAACCCGCATGAGACTGCGGCCCGTCATTACTTCGGGAACGGCCAGCGAGGTTGCTTCAAGGATCGTCGGGGCCAGGTCCGGCAAGCACACGAAGTCATCGACAACTCGACCTGCGGGAATATGACCTGGCCATGAGATCGCCAATGAGACCCGGGTTCCCAGATCATACAGGTTGCACTTTCCCGCCGGCATTCCGGGAATTCCATGATCTCCTGAGACGATGACCATCGTATTTTCAAGCTCGCCCGTGGATTCGAGTTCATTCAGCAAGGCACCGAGCCCAGTGTCGAACGCCTGCACTTCGCCCAAATAGTCGGCCACGTCTTCTCTGACTTCGGGCACATCAGGGAGATGGCTGGAAAGTTTGCCCTTGAGATCGTCCGGGTTGATGCTCCATAACTGATTTCCACTGCCGCGAATCCAGCTGCGATGTGTATTTGTTGGCCCCCACCAATAGCAAAATGGAGTTGCGGCTGCCCGGGTTGCCAGAAAGCTGCGGAAGTTGTTGCGGACTTCAGCCAGAAGTTCCTCCCGTATGCCTTGAGGATCTGAGGCTGTGCTGGCGATTTCAGAATACTTGTTAAAGCGCCCTCCGGCAGAATTAAAAGCGTTTTTTTCGGCTCCGAACGGAGCATTGGCCGGAGTGCCAGGGCTCCAGACTTTGGACGTATGTCCGATGTGATATCCGGATGCCTGAAGCAGCAATGGAAAGCTGGGAATGGCATTATCCCAGATGGCTCCCTGAAGAATCGCGCCGCGTCCCGTCCGCCAGAAATACTGCCCCGACAGAAGTGAGCTTCGGCATGGCGTGCATGATGGTGAATTCACAAAGGCTCGAGTCATCAGAACTCCGCGGCTCGCCAGTCGATCGAAGTTGGGTGTGTTCAGAACGTCGTTCACACTGCCGGGCTCCAGTTTCGCGTAGGCGCTCGCATATCGTCCCCAATCGTCTGCGAAGGCAACAACAATATTGGGGCGCTGCGCCGACGCAGTAGAGATTGAGGCCATCAGCATCAAGAGCAACGCCAGATTCTGAGTACAGCGATGGTGGCGACATCCAGCGAGCATGATGATGGTCTCCGGTCCTGCAATGGTGCGATTCTTACGGCGAAACTTAGACAGTTGGTTTCGCGATTCCAAACTGTGAATGAATTCAGCGATTTTTGATCGTGATCTCAGCGGTACCGCTGTTGCCGGCTCGTCGGGCCGCAGAATCATTGATTTGCAGCCATAATTCGGTATCCCCGGCAAACTCAAATTCACGCCCTGTACCAACCGCAACCCGCTGAGGAAGAAACGCTCCTGTCGGAGACAGTACCATAGCAGTGACTTCGCCCAGCGGACGACCGCGGTGGTAGTCGATTGTGATTCCTTGTGGTTCTGAAACCCACGGCTTGGGTTGATCGTGGACTGTAAATCGTCCCGAGCATGACACAGTCACTGATTGACCGGAGGTAAATAATACACCAGACGATTGCCAGCTTTTATCGGAGCGAATGCTGACTTTTAACGGAGAATTCTGAATGTCTGTCCAGGGCGTTTCAGTGGGTATCAATGCGGGAAACGAGCGATCTGTATCGAAACCTTCCGCCAGACTATCCAGATACAGCGGCCACAGAACGGTGAGCCGCTTCCAGATCTTCGTGGGAATACGCCCTTCCGCATCAAGAAAGTCCTTTCGCGCTCGAACTCGATCAAAACAAGTGAACTCAGCCTTTAATTCCTGGTGATTGCGAATCAGCCAGATAATTGCCCAGGCCTGAGCGTATTTCAGATCGTCGGTAAAATCATTGTCGGCCGGATGGAGAAGCCCTTCAACCGACAGCAATTGTTCCCGTTGTTTTGTCTCTCCGTGCTCCGTCGTCAGGATGTCTCTGATTTCCGTAATTCGTCCCCAGCCTTCGAAGCCAACGACGGCAGGCGGGAGAATCCCAAACCTGGTGGCGGAAATCGTTTCCTGGATTTGATGAGTCGCGAAATACTCTGCCAGTCCTTCGGTGTACCACAGGGGAGGAATATCATTCATTCCATGTTCGCACATCATGAAGCAATGTACGAACTCATGCAGCAACAGGTGCCGACGATAATAGTCCGTGGCCTGGTTGTTCATCCAGAACTGATAGCCCATGTTTTTGCCGTGCCGAAATGCAAATTGCTTCGGAGGCAATACACCGGCCTTTACAAATCGTTCTTTGGCATCGATCAGATATCCGGTGACCTGAAAATCGGACTTTGCAAGATCCGGAGCAAGCGTTCCTAGTTGCCTTTCAAGTTCTTCAAAAAGCGAATCGGCGAGTAGTGGCAAATCTTTGATATCACTACTTACCACGTCGGTAACGAGGACCAGTCGATGCGACTCAATGACATGCAATCCGCAGGCTCTTAGTTCCTCGCGATCGAGCTTCGGGCGATCATCGGGAAGTCGAAACTGACTTTCAGAAGTTGGAGCCAATGCTGAACGACGATCATCCTGTCCGTGTGCATTGCATAGAAACACCGGAATTGCACAGCCCCAAAACCTCATGGCCTTCAGGACTGCCCAAACAAGTGAAACGATTGGCGTTCCCCAGTCAACATCGACAGGAGACTGTTGTAACGGCGATTTAGATTCGCTGGACGTAACAAGAATCTCTTTCGATGGGCGCACGTAACACCTTTATTCTGGCAGCGGTTTATCTTTGGTTTCCGGTGCGAATGGCAGGACGATCAGGCCGAGAAGGAAGATTGAACACATCACAATTCCCGCAGGACGCATCGGCTCGGGAGAATTTGCGAAGACCTCGGTTTTAAGCAAGCCAATGACCGGCACACCTGCAGCGGCAAAGAATCGACCAACGTTATAACAGAAAGAAGTTCCTGTACTTCTGAGGTGAGTCGGGAAAAGTTCCGGCAGGTAAATCGCGTAGACGGCAAAAACCGAGAGCTGACAGAATCCCATGATGGGAATCAACCAGAACGTCTGACTGGCCGTTCGATAAAACCAGAATGCGGATGCGGTGGCGATCATGGCACTCGTAAACGCGATGGCAAAGGCTTTCTTTCGACCGAGCTTTCCTGCGACCCAGCTGGCGGTCAACATCCCAAAGAAAGCGCCGACCTGCAGCGTGAGCAAGCCCCAGCTGGCCCATTTGTCAACGAGCGGACCAATCTCTTCTTTACTCATGCCCTCTGCGGCGTAGGTATTTCCCAGAACCGTTCGGACAAGTTCCGGAGTGTAGAAGCCAATTCCCCAGAGGCCGATCACTCCCGAGCAGACCAGCAACATGCCAATGATGGCGTTTTTCCGCCAACGGGGATCGGTAAACAGTTCTCCGTAGGTAAAGGCACTGTATTTGTCGAGCTCTCCGCTGTCTTTCATTTTCTGCCAGCGTTCAGGCTCTTTCATTTTAGAACGAATGATCAAAGCCAGCACCGCTGGAACAGCGCCAATCACAAACATCCATCGCCAGGAACTGCCCAACGTGATCAGACCCGATTTCTCAGCACTCGCCATCCCCATTCCGATGAGGGCCGCTGAGATATTTCCCATTGCAGAAAGAGCCTGCAACGCACCCAGCGCTCCGCTGCGAGCCTTCGTCGGCATGACTTCTGCGAGCAGGGCGACGCCTACGGCAAACTCACCTCCGACGCCCAGTCCGGTGATAAAACGATAGAACGAAAAATCCCAGAATGAAACCGAAAGTGAGCTAAGTCCCGTGCAGACCGAGTAAATCAGAATCGTAAGCATCATGGTTTTGGCACGACCAATTCGGTCGCCCAACGCACCGAAGATCAAACCTCCCGTGGCCCATCCGGCAAGGAAAACGGATGTGGCATAACCGCCCCATAACAACGGATCACGCCCTTCTGGAAGCAGTGCTTTCATGGCGGGGCCACGAGACAGCGTGAACAGCTGTTGGTCCAGACAGTCAAATAGCCATCCCAGTGCCGCGACCGCGAACACAAACCAGTGATAGCGATTCAGTTGAGTATACCACGGTCCGGTAGCTTGAGACGGTTGTGTATCCGTGGTCGGAGGAAGTTCAGCGTGCAATGCAATGTTCTCCCAGAGACGGTCATTGACCGTCGAGCGTATCCGCAAAAATGTTGAATTCAGAGCTTCACTTTGTCACATTTGCCCATGTTGTGCATTTTCGACAGCCTTTCACGTGAGCGGTTTTGAACGTTCCAGGCTGTGGCCAAGGTCCATCAGAACTTCGCAATATCTTCCAGGATTGTTTTGTAAAACCAAGGTTAAGTGCTGTTTCAAGTTTCCGAGCGGAGTCCTTTCCCAGCCGATGCCGCGACCTGAAAACGATGTTCAACCGCTCCCGCGTTGAGGCAAAAACACGCCTTCCCCAAAACCAAAATTGATGCAGCCCACTTCGCCCAGCCCACTGCCTTTTTTTTGTTTGCCTGAGATGACCAAACAAAGGACGCCGAGTTTTGCTGGTTTCAACACGCGACACTCTGTCAAATCCAACCGCCAGGTTCAACTCACGGAAGGGATCCAAAACGAATGCAAAGCAATTTCGTTGCCCTTTTTCGGACGCCACTGCTTCGAACTGGCACAGAGCTTCCACATCGCCGTTAGTCGAAATCCAGCCGCCTTAGATGCCGCCCTGTATGGTGGGGAAGTGAAACTCATGATTGGCCGTCGGAATCACTTCAATCGGGTATCTGGAGAGCCGTGTCAGTGTGGGGAAATACCCTCAATGAATTCGAATAAGCCCCAAAACCGCGTTGCAGGTTCATTAAGAAACAGCGATTGAGTATTCGGTCGTTTTAACAAATAGATAAGAAGGGATGGCCAATTAAATCAGGCCCGAGTATTCTGACACTTCAAATGGACTTGAAGAGCCCCAATGGATTCCGCGTATCCAGGTCACCATCGAGACACAGCGATTCTAATGGCGCTGGCCCAGTGCGGAACTGCTGCATGGTGCTTCGTTCCGGCCGATCGTGAATGCGGCGTCCTTTGTTCCCGCGTTTTTGGGTGTCTCTGGAATGTTGCTGCCTGTTCTGATGCGACCAGTTTTTCACAACCTCGGCAAACCATCATTCAGGCCATGTCCAGGCAAGGGGTTGAATCGGCAGAACTCCTTGGCCTGATCGCAAGCAGCGGGCCGCGACTGTTGTCAGTTTTCTCAATCGTTCGGAGTGACTTGCAGAGACTGCAAGTGGAGATCACGCCGATTGTCGCAAGCACGAACTTGATTGGGCATCTCATCCAGTTTCAGGAGAACACGGATGCCAGTGTCTTTGCGTCTCTGCTGCAGGAGTTTTCCGGGGCACAAAAACGCCTGGAAGTACTCTCCCCGCGCGAACGGGAGATTCTGCTCATGATTTATGAGGGCAGAACCAACAAATCTATTTCCATAGCTACCAGGATCAGCGAAAAGACCGTGGAGAAGCATCGCGCCAGAATCATGCAGAAGCTGGAAGTCAATTGCCCCGCGCAGTTGTTCAGGCTGGTTTCCAAAGCGTGGATGGTCTCTGATACTCTGAAACGTCAATCCCGCGTATCGGACGGAAGTGCCCTCGAGTCTTCGTCGTGGCAGAATATTTGTCCGTCGATTGCCTGCGACGGGAAATAATCTCAGAATCCTGACCCTGATGTTGAGCAGAAATCCGGATGAACGGCATCTTGTTCGTCCTGCCAGCGGATGCGGTTCCAGGAAAGAGAATTCTCGATGCTGTCAGTTTCTGACGCTCTCGACATGATACTCCTGCATGTGCACAGTGGCAGCCAGGAGTCGGTGTCGCTGACCCACAGCCTGTCCAGAGTCCTCGCGGCTGATCTGGCAGTTCCGTGCGATTCGCCACCTTTCGATAAAGCTCTGATGGATGGCTTTGCCGTCCATTCCGAATCCGTGGTTAAGTCCTCCAGCGACGCCCATGCTGAAACACGAACGTTTAGGGTGGTCGAGGTGATTGCGGCTGGAACGACGCCCTCCATCCCTTTGGGCAATGGTCTTGCTTCCCGAATCATGACGGGCGCCCCATTGCCGGATGGATGTGACTGTGTTGTGCCCATCGAGCAGACGATGTTCGATGAGTCTGCCCCGGAGTCCGTGACGATTCCAGGGGGATGCATCATCCCTGGATCCAATCTGATGCGATGTGGAACTGCGGCTCGTGCGGGTTCAAGACTCCTGGCGACCGGTACACGACTTCAGCCTCAGCAGATCGCCGCCTTAGCCGAGTTCGGGTTTGCTTCCATTCCAGTTCATCGGAAGCCTTTGGTAGCAGTACTGGCAACGGGAAACGAACTGACGCCGGTCAATGAAGCATTGAAGCCGGGTGGTATTCGAAACTCGAATGAGCCCATGTTGATCGCTCAGATTGAAGCGTGCGGAGCTGTACCGCTTGCACTTGGCATTGCCCGTGACGAGGAAGCTTCACTTCAGAACGCGATTCAAAAGGGATTGCAGGCTGATTATTTCCTGCTGACAGGTGGAGTGTCTGCCGGCCTGTTGGATCTGGTGCCGCAACAGTTGCGACGGGCGGGAGTCAGTCAGGTGTTTCATGGCGTGCACATAAAACCAGGCAAACCATTGTGGTTTGGAAAGTACGAAAGGGATCTGCAACGCTGTCTAGTTTTTGGACTTCCCGGCAATCCTGTCAGTAGTCTTGCGTGCTTTGAGCTGTTTGTCAGACCAGCACTTCAGCGATTCAGTGGACTGCCTGACAAAGTGAATTCATTGACGGCTGTGCTTACGGACTCCATACAGGTGAAAGGCGATCGCCCGGTCTATCATCCCGTACATGTTGCAATTCAAAATGGACAGTTAATTGTCCAGCCGATTCCGTGGAGCGGTTCGTCTGATCTCAGAGCGACAGTCGAGGCCAATGGGATGGCTCTGTTGCTGGCCAAACACGGTCTCTACAAGGCAGGAGAACGGGTAGAGATTTATTTATGGGGCGACCAACGCCTGATTTGATGCCACCGGGACATAAAGCTGCAGAACTGCGATTCGGGCATCGGATTCCTGATGCGGCAATTACTTCAGGGCCTGTCGCAGATGTCCCTGATGATCCAGTAGCTTTGTTCTGGCTTCCACAGGTGTGACTTGTTTTAGATGTGACACGATGGCTGTTTTCACTTCTCCGTCACAGCGCAGAAGGAGTGCACGAGCGTCGATTGCGGTTAAGCCTGTCAGTTCTGCCACGATGCGCAATGAACGATCTTTGAGTTTTTCATTGGTGGCCGTCAGATCGACCATCAGATTGCCATAGGTTTTCCCGATTCTTACCATTGCGCCGGTTGTCAGAATGTTGAGAACCATCTTGGTCGCAGTGCCGGCTTTCAGGCGAGTGGACCCCGTGACTACCTCCGGGCCGACGACAGGTGTAATCATGATGTCAGACAAGGGGGCAATCGCGGAACTACTGTTACAGGCAAAACCGATCGTAAACGCGCCGATTTTTCTGGCGAACTCCAGCCCTCCGATGACGTAAGGGGTTCGCCCACTGGACGCAATTCCCATCACGACATCGTTGCGGGTCAGACAAGTATTCTTGAGATCTGATAAGCCATCGTCCCTTCGATCTTCAACGCCCTCAATGGCCGATGTCAGGGCAGCTCGACCGCCAGCAATCAGGCCAATCACCATTCCCGGTGGCACGCTGAACGTGGGCGGGCATTCGCTGGCATCAAGAACTCCGAGTCGCCCGGAAGTGCCAGCGCCCATGTAAATGAGTCGCCCGCCAATTCGGAATCGCTCGGCGATGACATCGATTGCATCAGCAATTTGCTGCGATTCTTTGGCAACCGCAGCGGCGACGCTGGCATCTTCGCTGTTCATCAGATCGACAATCTCCCGCGAGGTAAGACTGTCGATGTGCATTGAGGCGTTATTGCGGGATTCTGTCGCGGCAGATGGCGGAAGGGGGACTTGCATAGATGAGGCGACCAACTTAACAGTCATTGGGAAAGTCAATTCAATGCGTTGCTTCGCGAGAATTGTAGCCACTGCTCCACGATCAGTAATCACAAACGAGGCTGCTTCCGTGGTTCGCAGAATTTTGCATAGATTTTATCTTCGGTCTCGGCCATTTGATGCAGCCAGAGACGAGTCACCCATTAATACCCTGTGAGAAGGGAGAAGACCGGCTCGTCTCTCCGATAGTCGTCGTTATCCCAGAAAGAAGCTGCCCAGTTGAATAACGAAAATGGCTGTTCCGATCGCGAACTTAGCAAGCATGCCCAGCATCCTGCCAGACAGAGCGGCCGTGCCAATTTCATTGCGCTTTGATGTCTCGGTCCCCTTCCATGCTTCACCCAGCCACGCTCCGCCAAAAGCTCCAGCCGCAGCTCCCAGAATCGCGCCGAGGACGCTGCCGATCAAGGGAACCGGAATCAGAAACGTTCCACCAATGCTTCCGGCAAACGAAAGGACAAGAGACAGCAGCATCGCTCGGCGACTGGCTCCTTTCTTCGCTGCTTTGGCGGAGCCCATTACCATCTCCAGCACTTCGCCCAGTGCTGCGAGAACAATGGAAATCACCAGAATGGTCCAGTTGGGGCCACGATCGAAGTCAGTGCCCACGAGAAAGGCGAGCAGGCTGATGACCATGAGCCAGTTCCCGGGAAGGAGCAACAGATTTATCACCAGGCTGCCTGCATTAAGCAGGATCAGTATCGTGGCGAGAGTCCAGAATCCAAATTGCGACCATTCAGGCATGCATCAGCCCCGTCAGTGAGTTTGCAGGAATTCGTTTTTCCACAGGGGAGTGATCTACACGAGTGGAGAAGCGAATCGCAGGACTTGTCTACGAACCAGAATGTAGGTCAGTAACAAGACTCCTGCGAAGAACGAGACTAGTCGACCGTTTTGCACGCTGACCGGCGCGAAGGAAAAGTGTATTAAATGGGAGCCCTTTGTAACAAGGACGCCCATATAATCGACCTCCGCTTTCAGGATCAATGTCGGCTGGCCGTCAATCGTGGCTTTCCAGTCAGTCGCGAATCGTTCCGAAAGCACCAGCAATTGAGTCGAAGAACTTTGCACTTCTACTGCGATGTTCCCGGGCCGGTCCATCGCTAGTCGAACATTGTCCATTGGAGATGGATTGCCGTTAATATCGGGAAGTTCGCGATCGACAAGGACAGGGCCTTCCGCAGTGAGCCGTTTGACCGCTTCAGAGGCGTTCAGGATGGTCCGCGTGCGTTTCGTCAGTCGAACTCGAGGCCATGGATTCGGAACTTCCAGCCAGTGATCATCAACTGTTGGAATGAGCCCTGCGATTTTTGAGTGATGCCCTGCGTTGACGATCCAGCGGACTCCGGAAATGCGCAGCCCATCAATGCTGATGTTACTGCCGAGTAAATGATTCTGCGGAAGCAACCCTTCGTAACCGTCGGCCTGGTGCCAGCCGGTCAGTAGCAACTTGTTTCCAGAAAACTCCGGATTGTTATCAGACAGATGCGTCTCGACAATGATCCTGCCATCCGCCGGGCTTCCAGGTGGAGGCTGCAGGCTGGCGATAATCTGAGGCATTGTCTGCGTGCTGTTCAGGGCTTCGTAGGTGAAACCGTAGGCCGCAAGATCGCCAGCAATAAAGAGCATGAAGGCGGTGCTGTGTTTGCCCCTTGCGAGGTCTCTCAGCATCACCACTGCCAGTGCAGACAGAACAGGGCCGATGATCATCAACGTCCACGGGGCCTTAAGATCGCGAAAATAGAAAATGGAAACCAGCAGTGAAGCAGCAGCACTGAAGCATGGCACCAGAAAAATGAATGGTGGCAGTTGACTCGACTTCTGATTTCTCGCGGTCAGTTTCAAGTAACCAACGGCCGCCAGCACGGCAACGACGAAATGCATCAGCACGATGATGCGTGACGGCCAGCGAAACTTGCCAACTACGGGCAACCATGTTTGGACAACATACAAGCCGCCCGCTCTTCCAAAAGACAGCCAAAGCGCGATCAGCCCCATCAGTAGCATCACTCGCACAAGTCGCCGGTCAGGCGCGGCGTCCCGGATGCGACATATTGCAACACATGCCAGCAGGATGGGAATCGCTCCACAGTAGAGTCCCAGTTCATGTGTGTTGATGCCGAACACGCGAGACTTTGCCAGGAACGGATTCAACCATTGCAGCATATCCGGGGCCGTTAACGGATGCTGAAAGAAATACTCTGCGGGCAACAATGTTCGATCAGATTCCGACAATGCGGCCAAGGAGGGTAATATCTGAATGGCGCCCAACCCCAAACCGAGAGCTTTCAGCGCGGAAAGCAGGAGCAAAACTCGGAGTCCGCGCGAAGAGACAGAGACGAACCCAAGACAGTAAACGATTTCCGCCAGCAGGGAGAACCAGACGTATTGCGGATACCCCAGCAGGAGTTGCGACCCTGTCAGCAGGGCCACGCCTGCTTCGGCGACAATAGTCTTTCCTGGACCCGCTCTGTCGCGACGGATAACGATGTCATGGGCCAGAAGCAGCCAGGGAAGATGCGCTATAACGGAAATTGCATTGGGATGCAGAAAGTGCAGAGTGCAGAAGCCGCTGAACGTGAAGACAATGGCTCCAAGCCAGGCGGCATCCGGACGTCTCAGATGTCGCTGCAGAAACAGTTTCATACCTAATAACATGAACGGATAGCTGCTCAGAATCTCCAGATTGAAGGCCGTTTGAAGTGGAAGCCAGCGATACAGCAGCCAGTGCCAGGGATGATAGGTGCCCGCCTGGCCTGAGCCGGTCAAAAAGAAGCCACTGAAGAGGCTCGGCATCCAATCAAAGGCATCGCCATGAATCAGGCAGTCGGAGTAGAATTGCCGGATCGGAAGGTGATAGTTCAGCAGATCGTCGCAGACGTAGAAGCGTCCGGTGAAGAGTGGCAGAAACATCCAGCCAAGCACGAGGCATGCCGCCAGGCGGGCGATGCGTGCCTGGCCATGCCTGGGATCGAGCGACTCGCTGGAGACTTCAGGTGATGTGTCCGCAGGAATCGTCATTGGATGCAGGACTCGCGGAACAGTCACCAACTATCGGCGATCAACCGCCACGGTTTCTCGAGACGATTCTTCAACTTCTTCGCTGTCTTCGGCATACCTTCGTGCAGGGATTTTTGGTCCACGAGCTACTTCTGAGGTCACCTGTTCGATTCGCAAAAGTTGTTCACCGATCGTATTAATACGACGTGACACATCTTCATTATTCTGCTCGATGCCGCCAGACACCAGATTGATCACACCGAGAAACAGCAGCATCTGAGCAACCGTCGTCACGAGCCAGCCAGTCGGTGTATATTCCGAATAACCACCGAAGTGCCCGTAGATCACCATCGCCGTTCCGATGGTCAGACCGAGCACGCCCAAATAAGCCAGAAACTGACCTGTTATGCTGGTGAGATTGGTGCGACGCGGAGTACTGACCTCAAAATGAGGACCACGCATGGTTGATTCGTGAGCATCATCGATGTAACGATGTTTGGGGCGACCGTGGGTTCGCGAACGACTTCCGGCCGTGTCGGTGATCGTATCTACAGACTCGGCAGTATCGATTCGAAAACGTCGACCTGGCTTCGGTGAGTTAGAAACGATTTTTGTTTCCGGGGCGACGGAGGACGGCAACGAAGTCACCGGCTCTTTTCCCTGCGAGTTTTCAGCATTTCCACCGGTCTGGTCGAGTCTGAGATTTCGAGTCACGGTATCTGATCCTGCTGAACTTTCGGGAACGGGACGATCAAGCTGAAAACGGCGATGCAAAGGAGGTCGGCGCATGGGTGATCGCTGACTCTTCTTCGTCGCCTCGACAAAGTGTTGTTTGCTGTCATTGGCAGTTTTTGCCGATTTTGATTCAAGGGACGCCGATTCCTCGTGAATCGACGCCGATGACATGGGCACCGGTAAAGCGGACTGGACAACCTCTGTGGATGCCGGCGACTCTGCGGTGGGGAAAATGACCTCAACACCCGACGCGCTCGCGGGCTTGCCTGATCTCACCGCCGTCGGCTGAATACCAACAGGCAGCGTTACTGGGGATTGCGTCGAATTCGCCGTTTGGTGGAATTCTGGTGCAGAATCGTGAGGATGGATCTCTTCAGAAATGTCGGCAACGGAATGAGGCTGCGAATTATTCCGAGGTAACGACGCAGGTCTCATCGTCTGAGGAATGACGTTTTCGTGGGCGAAGCCGGAGAAGAAGTCGGTCTCTGCAGAGTTTGCGGCATTCGACATAAAGTCATCGACGTTTGTGTCGGGGATAGCATGGGAACGTGTTGTCGCGAGACGATTTTCGCGAACACCCGCAGCCAGAGGTTCTGGCATCACGGCCGTCGAGTTGTTGCTGTCCTCAAGTGCAGGCGCAGCGGTTGCAAGTACTGGCTTCGGCGCGACCAATAATTCCCAGATCATCTGATCGGCTGTGGGAGTTGGCGGCTTAAGGCTTTCGAGAGTCACTCGATTTCGAGGTACCTCCACTGCAGGTTGAGGCTCCAGCCGGGCCGGCTTTGGAGATACAGTCGCTGGCGCAGCATCGGGACTTGGCACCGTGACGGTTTTCTTTCCCAGCGGAATGTTCAGCAGCGGTGCTCGGTCCTGTTGCTTCAGAGTCGTCAGTGGTGCGGTGGTGCTGATGCGTTCGAACAGATCGGAAGATTGCCAGCGTTCAAGGATCTCATAGGCACGGCGTATGTCGTCTGTTTGCCGTGAACTCACCACAAGCGTGCGACCACACAAAGGACACGCCGAACCGGCGGCCTTGACGTCGACTTCCTTGTGACACTCACGACACCACATGTTTGAACGGACTCCTTTCCGGACAAGGGATGAGACTCCTCAACCCCCAAGGCGAGCAACCGCTCGGTTGTCTGAAAAACCAGAAAACCGATTGGATCGAGTGACGACCATTCCGTCGGCACGTCCTGGATCAGCAGGGAACCTCGCGAGCTTCCAGAGAGGCGGTTTTTACCGGTTATCGTGCATTTTGAACAAGGCCAGTTGCTATGGGGGAACCCCAAAGGAAAACCACGGATGCCCTTGCAAACGGCGACCAGGATCTGAAAAAAGCTCGAACTCCTCGATTGGAAGCACAGTTGAGGCAGGATTCAATCGCACAATCGGCAGTTTTTGCCGGACAAAGTCCTCGTCGGCCGCTTGCCGGACGGTTCGACAGTGGCCATCGCGGGAGCGGCGGGGGCGGATGATCCTGATGACATGTTTCCCTGGGGCGGCCTGCCACGAGACGCCGCAACGAACGTCGCGTGGACACCTCCGCTGCGTCTCGACCTATTTTGGCACGACTTTCATGGTGTAATGCCCTTCTGTCGGCCAAAACTTGCCGCGTTCGGAATTGTCGAGAGCCTGCTTGACGGAAATCTCATAGACATAGCCGGGCTTGAGCGGACTTACGGCAATCGAAACAGACTTATGATCCCCTGACAAGGCTATCAGCGTCGGCGTCAGAGAATGCCGATCCGAGTCCGGAGTCGCATAGCTTCCGCCCCATGCTCGAGTATACCCCTGGAGACTCCAGTTACGCAGGTCAGTGGCTTTGGCGGCATCGACCGGATGAAAGAACGAAACATCGAACCCCGTCGCTGTCGCACGGATCTCGCGGATGCCGTTTGGCATCGATTTCGTCGGCACCACACGTTCGATCGTGCCTGTGTTGGTCCCGCCCTGCCATCCGCTGTCCCAGATGCTGCCGATGTAAAGAGCACCATCCGGTCCAATAGCAGACGATACGGGTCCAACAAAGTTTCCGCTACCACTCGGCTGATCCGGCAAGCTGAATCGATAGCTCGCGCCCTGCAGAGTTCCACCGACGTCCTGCACTGTGAACCGGATCAGGCAACGAGTGTCGTATTCGCACCCCACGCCGTGTCCGGCAAGCTCAGGAACGGCGAAATCGACAGGAAAGAAAACAATGCTGTTCACACTGCGAGTCCACGGATGAGGCACCATCAGTGCTGGAGTTTCAGCCACGACTCTCAGGACGTCATCGTGTCGCGAAGGAACGCCATAATGCTTTCCCATCACGATATGATTAATCTCATTGAATGTGTTTTGCACACCCTGATTGTCGGTTGCAAACAAGTGCTGATCGCGATCAAACGCCAGACTCATCGGGAATCGAAACGAATACGCCACCGGAGTAATCGCGCCTGTGGAATCAATCTTCAGCACCGTCCCTCGCCAGCGATCATTGTCCGCTGGGCGATCTTTTTGTGAGTAATCGCTTCCCAGACCCACAAAGTAATTGCCATTTTTGTCCCGCGCCAACGCTGTGGTCCAGTCGTGATAGTCGTCACTGAAACCCCAGCCGGAGGCAAAGACGTCGAACTCGTCGGCCGTACCGTCACGGTTGGAATCTCGCAGTCGAATGACCTCAGGCTTGTGTGAGACCAGGATCGAGTCGCCATCCGCCTGAATTCCATAGGGCGCAGCAAGCCCTTCCGCAAACAAGGTCAACGAATCCACAAGTTTGTCGTGGTTGGTGTCTTTCGCAATCCAAACCTGCCCACGAAGTGAAACAAACGCCAGGCGGCCGTCGTCAAGCCAGGTCATGGCGGTGGGCATAATGGCGGTATCAATTGGAAGTCGTCGGCCTTCAAAACCAGGCAGCGCAGCGATCGGTTCGGCCAGACTAATCGACTTCGGTAATGACGGAGGAATGATCGCCGGTGGGACGACATTTGTCTTCATAATCAAAGTCGCTGTTTGCCCCTTGCTCGAGGCTGTGACAGCCGCGTCGCCGAAATCCGAGACGACAGACGCTGCCCACGGAATCTCCCCCGAAGAATCTTCGCTTCGCCACGAATCCAGCTGCATCGAATAGCCGTTCGGGCAATCTTCAGCTGTTGCCGTGATTTCCCATCCTGTTGAATCTTCTGAAGAATTCGTGGGCTGCAAGGTGTAATTCACGATCGCCGTCAGAAGTGTTCGTGCAGGATCGTTCCAGGCCGTGATCACTGAGTGCGGCGACAGCTGATCGACCGCCGGAACTGCCGCTTTGGAGTCCCGGCCGACTTCATCGTAGTGATAGCGAATTCGCAGAGAGACCGCGGTTTCGGTTAACTTCCAGGAAAGTAATTCTGCGTGTCGCCGTTGGTCGATCACGGGAACGAGCGGCGGGGAATTCGGCGAATCCAGATTCTTCAATGTGCCGGCGAGTATGCCTGCAGGCTTCATCGTCACAGAGACGCCTGCCATATCCCAAAACCAACTCTTGCCCTCCGTCCGTTGGCGAGCGAATTCGCCGATCGTCCACTGACGCAGTTGCAGAGTATCCAGATCGATCAATACGTTGTGGCCGTTGTTGAATCCCACAGCAAAAGCTCGGGCCACACTGTTGCGTTCTTTTGGATCGCCGATCGTGAATACGTCGCGAATGATGCGGGGTCGTTGTCCTGGAGCCACGGTGATAAACTGCTCGTAGCGACTTACAACTGTCGGTGGCGAAAACTTCGGATCCGCCAGAGCTTTCCACATCATCGAAATCTGTTGAGACAAAGAATCCTCCAACACACCAGGAATGGCTTTCCGCAGGGCTGGCATCTCGATACCTGGCACAACGCGAATCGGGTTCTGCATCCATCGCATAAAGTACCGCGGCCGAAGGCGCTGACCCATAGTCATGATGTCAGAACCTCGCGTTCCCATCGCCACGTTACGAGGCTCATATTCGCCAGCTTTATGGCACGCGATGCAGTTGAATCCCCCGGCTCCGATGAGCTGATTCCCAATCAGCAAATCGTTGGCTGTTGCCACTGAGGGATGATGCGGGTTGAGATGTTCGAACAGCTCCGGACGAGCCACGTCCGCTGAGTCGGGAATTCTGTCGGACGCAACAAAGTGCTTGACGATATCGGCTCGATCGTCCGGAGAAAAACCAAACTTGGGCATTCGCACAAGAAGCCACGGTAGTCTCCGAGATGTCTGTTCGCCCGTGAGAGCCGTGTGAAGGTATTCGTCCCTCAGCCTGTCGCCAACAGCCGTCAGGGCTGGCGGAATCAAAGCCTGACTTTGCCCCCTCAGATCATCGCGTTTCGCTTCGATCATGCCGGTGAATTGGGAAAGTCCGCGATGCTGGTCCCGATCGTGACAGGATAAACAACCACCACGATGAATCAGCAACTCACCTTTCGCTGCACCAGTATTGGCCCGCAGGCCACTTGTCACCGAAGTCAACCAGGTCGTCAATTGCAAGTAATGTTGCTCGCTCAGTGTAAAACTCGGCTGACGTTCTTTGTGACCGGTCCGACGTTTGGTATTCGCCGTCGTCACGCAGCTTTTATCCTCCGTCAACTTCGCGGCCCACGCAACTTTCGGCTGTTTCCTGGCGGCCTCAACACCGGCAATCCTGTGGCATCCTGCACAATTGGCCTCCATCACGAGCCTGCGACCCACATTAATTCCATCCCGTGACTTGCTCCCCCTCGGACCGAGCGAGTCTTCTGTCTCTTGTTGTGTTTTATCGCCAGAGGCTCCACGATCCGCCTCAACCATCGCCGCCACAATCTGCCGTCGCTCGTCATCGCTCAACGCGAAGACCGGCATCCGATGATCCACATTCAGTAATTCGGGTGATTTCAGCCATGTCATCAGCCACGGCACCGAACGGCGTTCTGATACACCGTTCAGACTGGGGCCATGATACGGATTCGCACCGGGAATTTTGGTTTCAGAAAGCAGAGACAGCGAATGGCAGGCCATGCAACCTGTCGTCAGCAGCAACTTTGTACCGGCCTCAGCATCTTCTGGTTCGAATTTGACTCCCACATCTGCAGTGGCCGATTCTTTCGTCGCCACGTCGGCCAGAAATGCGGCGACGTACTGGGCTTCCTCGAGGGAGAATCCGAACGCCGGCATCATACTATCTCCGCTGCTTGTGTGCGGATTCATCAGTCGTGATACAACCCTGGCCGGCGAGAGTTCATTCACTCGCAGCAGACTTGGGGCCTTCAGCGTCGGGATTTCTTCCAGATCACTGTGACAGGCGGAACATCGCAGGGCATCGGCCAGAAATCGACCGGACTCTGCGTGCGCCACAGCAGGATCAATGGCCTCGTGTGACAGCGCATCGGCAGGCAGCGGTTCGAGAGTAAACTCGGGGGATGACCAGAATAACTGCAGTTTCGCATCTACGCTGGCGAGATGTTCGAATTCAATCTGCAGTCGATGATCACCGGCTGAAAGTTCAACGGCCTCCGCCGAGTGAAAGATGTTCTCCCCGGTGGCTTCGAGCACGGGAGAGTCATCCACGGTGATCGTAACTCGTCCGGAAACGATCGCATGGAAACTGTGCCGGCCGGGTTGACGCACCAGCAAACTTCCTTTCCAATCGCCCTTGAATTCGCCTTTCAGTCGGCTGTCGGGAAAAGAGTCGGTCCAGTCAAAGCTCATGCGCCGTGACGTTGTGGACACCGAATGGTTAGCGTCCGAAAGAACCGCATGCAATCCAGGTCGGGTCTCCTCTTCGTCGGCAAAACCTGACGGATGAACGCTGAACGCGAGCCCGCAAATGGCCAGAAGGAACACTGCCAGTTGACGAAACTTCATCTGCATTTCCAAATACTCCGCGATGCTGAGTAATCTCCAGGCAGACTCTAGCAGATGCCCGACAGCGATTCACGGCAACCGTCTCCGCGGGGGAGAGCCTGGCGAGAGTCGAGCTCATCGCCACTACTATTCTGCGCTGGCCTGCACTCGCTTCCTCGCACGTTCATGCAGCTCAACCGGAACGAACTTCAGCAGACGGTCGATCACCACGTCAGGAGTGACGCCCTGGCTGGCGGCAGCAAACGTCGTCATGATGCGATGCCGAAGCACCGGCTTCGCGATCGCTTTCACGTCGTCTGTGGTCACATGAAATCGTCCCTGTAACAGGGCATGCGCGCGAGCACCAAGAATCAGGTACTGACCCGCTCGCGGTCCGGCTCCCCAGGAAATCAATTCTTTTACAAACGGAGGGGCTTCACCTTCGCCGGGACGCGTCGCGCGGACAAGATCGCGAGCGTACACAAAAACGTATTCCGCGCAGGGAACTCTTCGAACAACCTCCTGAAGCGCAAGAATCTGTCGACCAGTCAGCACGGACGTCAGCACAGGTTTATCGGTACCCGTTGTTTGCTTCAGGATACGCAGTTCTTCGGCGGCGGTTGGGTACTTAACGACGATGTGGAACATGAAACGATCCAACTGGGCTTCCGGCAGCGGGTAGGTGCCTTCCTGCTCGATCGGATTCTGAGTCGCCAACGTGAAAAATGGGTCCGGAAGATCGTACGTGTGAGAACCGACAGTGACGTGACGCTCCTGCATCGCCTCCAGAAGTGCGGCCTGGGTCTTGGGAGGCGTTCGATTGATTTCGTCCGCCAGCAAAACGTTAGTAAACAGTGGTCCCTGAATGAACTGAAAGACTCGTCGGCCAGTTTCCGGGTCATCCTGCAGAACATCGGTCCCGGTTATGTCGGACGGCATCAGGTCAGGAGTAAACTGGATTCTTCGAAACGCAAGCTGCAGGATGCTGGCAATAGTGCTGCAGAGCAACGTCTTCGCCAGGCCGGGTACGCCGACTAATAGACAATGACCGCGGCAAAACATGGCAATCAGCAACTGATCAACCACCTCGTCCTGGCCAATCACGACCTTGCCGATTTCGTGGCGCATACGCTGATAGGCGGTCATCAATCCGCGAATCGCCTGTTCTTCGAGCGCTGTCGGTGCAACTTCGGAACGATCATTGGTACTCTGTGATTCGGAGTCAGACATAGCAGATCGGAAGGATTCGTCCCAAATTGGAAAGTGTTTGGTTGAGAACGGGAATTGAAACGCCTGTTCTCTCCAAATGCGAGCGGATTGCACAAGTTTGTGATCGCTGTCGTCAGGATTTTTCGGGATTGCCGACACTCGGGCAAAGGGAAGCACAATGAGCGACGTAAAGTATCTGATCTTTGACATCGAAACCGTGGGTGACGGGGATCTGATCCAGAAGGTTCGATATCCCGATCAGGAACTCACGCCTCGGGAAGCCACGGAACAGTATCGCCGCCAGCTTTTAGAAGAAACCGGCAAGGACATACTTCCCGGAACGTTCGTTCTGCCCGTGTCAGTTGCGATTGCTAAGGTCGCCGCCGATCTGCGACTGATGGAATTGACGGTTCTGGATGCTCCTGCCTTTCGACCTCAGGAGATCGTGCGCAGGTTCTGGCAGGGCTGGCAGCACTATGAACGACCGACGTTCGTCACGTTCAATGGCCGAGGTTACGACATGCCCGTGATGGAACTGGCGGCGTTTCGTTATGGTTTGAGCGTTCCTGCCTGGTTCAACGTGGATTCGAAGTCTTTCGAGCAATCGCGCAACCGATACAACTACGACGCGCACCTGGATCTGCAGGACCTGCTGACCAACTTTGGTGCGTTTCGAATGAGTGGTGGCTTGAATCTGCTGGCGAATCTGATCGACAAACCAGGCAAGTCGGGCATTGATGGCTCGCAGGTTCAGGATTTGTATTACAACGGGCAGGTTGATCAGATCAACGACTACTGCCGCTGCGATGTTCTCGACACGTACTTTGTGTTTCTCAGAACTCGCGTGTTGCTGGGACGACTCACACTGCACGACGAAGAAGTTCTGACCGATACGGCGAAGCAGATGCTGATGGAACATGCAGACAGTCATGCCGCTTATCAGCATTATCTGGCAACGTGGGATCAACGCCTGCAGCGAAAAATGGACAGCCTGAAAGCCATAAGCGGCGGGGACAAGTGACCGATGATCGCCTTGCGACGAACGCATCACCCGAAAAACGAACTGCCAGACGTTTGCGGCAGGTACGTGTTCTTAAACGGCAGCGAATAAATCGGTAACAAGTGTCCTCCGGTTCAGGAATTCCGCCAACGAAATCGCCCGGGCTGACCCGGGCGAAGAATTCGATAACGAGGCGTTGCTGCAGCGGGTGCCGAGCGCCTCATTCTGTGAAATAACGGGAGCGAAGAATCAGAAGCCTTGCTGAAGCTTCTTTTTCTCGGCAGCCTGTTTTTTGGAGGCTTCGATCTGATTGGCCAACTTGTTTTCAGGACCGGCAGGGTAGTACTGAACATCGTCCGTCAGATAGTCGGGCGACGGCAGTGTCTGTCCGCCAATCGTGGTTTGGCAGCCGGTGAAGAGGGCACTTGAAGCAACAGCGGCCACAAGTGACAGCAGAATTCCGGATCGTCCTGGGGATGTCTTCACGATTGTCTACCTTAGTTCAGCAGTGACAATTCGGCCTACCAAATACGGTAACCGATGACGAAGGTGCCTGGATTCGGCGCGTCCCATTCGTCCTGTGTTTCCATCGACTGATCCGGGCGATAGATTGCACAGAATCGTTGTGATCGTTACAGCTTTTGAATCCAATGGCTCGCAGAGCTTGTTGCTTCGGCAGAAACTGCCAGTCGCGTCGTAGACAGTGCGAGTTCTGGCATGATGCAATTTTTGGGTCCAGTGGTGCTCGCGGGCGCCATCTCGCTAAACCGCGGTTGTGTTCGTTTCCTGCAATCACATATTCCGGAAAGATTGGTCTCCAATGAAAATTGCCTGCGTCCAGACGGACGTCACATTCAAAGACGTCAACGCAAATCTGAGTCTGCTGGAAAGCACTGTACGGGCTGAGGTCGCTCTTGGGACCCAGTTGACGATTTTCCCCGAATGCTTTTCCACAGGCTACTGCTTTGATTCTCTGGAAGAGGCTATTGCCTTTGGAGAGTCCATTCCCGGACCAGCGACTGATCGAGTGTCCCAATTGTGCGCAGAGCTGAAAACTTTGGTGGTATTCGGGATGCTGGAGAAATCGGGCGACAGGCTGTTCAACGCGGCGGTGCTGATTGGTCCCCAAGGAGTGATTGGCAGTTACCGCAAGATTCACCTGCCTTTTTTGGGTGTCGACCGTTTTACGACCCCCGGAGATCGCCCATTCGAAGTGTTTGAGGCGGACGGAGTTCGAATCGGGATGTTAATCTGCTACGACGGCGGGTTTCCAGAGGCGGCTCGAGTCCTTTCCATTCAGGGCGCGGACTTGATTGTTCTTCCGACTAACTGGCCGCCCGGTGGAAGCTATATGGCTGAATTCTCTATCAACTGTCGAGCGATGGAGAATGGCATCTACTTTGCGGCCGTCAATCGCATCGGAACCGAAAATGGTTTTTCCTTCATCGGTAAGAGTCGCATCTGCAGTCCCGTCGGCGCGACGATCTGTTCGATAGATGACGCCAGCAGTGGAGTGTTAAGGGCGGAAATTGACCCCATCGTTGCCCGCACAAAGCGGATTGTCCGAGTTCCCGGCAAGCATTTGATTGATCGGATGGCCGATCGACGTCCAGAAATGTACGGAGCCATTTGTGAACCGCATTCATTGAAACGTCCGGGACGGGATGAACCCGTTTAGAGTTTAAGAACCTGCCGTTGAGAACGACTGGTGGATGATCGAATTGTGACTCAATGCTGCGATTCATCGAAACCGTCGGGCCAATCATTTCCTCTGTTGAACTCCTCTTTCCATGCGGCGTGAACGAATCTGCTTTGGCTTGATTATGCTGGTGGGCCTGTGCCTGCGACTGGCATTAGGAGTCTATCGGCCGAGTGATCTGACGTCCGACAACGACGGCTATCTGGCTCACGCCCATCCCTTTGCAGAGGGAAGAGGATATCTCGGACCGTACTCGGATCGTCCAACCGCGTTTCGTCCTCCTGCCTATCCTGTCGCTCTTGGAATACTCATCGCCATAGGATGCAGCGACCGTGTTGCCGTGGCGGTTATCAGTGCGGTATCGAGTGTCTTGATTCTGTGGCTCACAAAGACGTTGGCCCAGCAATCAGGACTGACTTTGTATTTCCAGTTTCTGGCTGTTTCAGGCGTCGCGCTGGACCCGTTGCTGGTGCGATATGCAGTCCTGCCGATGACAGAAGTTCCGTGCAGCGCCGTTTTATTGGCCGCCGTAGTAATATTTCGCAGCACGAAGGAATATGGCAGGCCTGAAAATCGTCGAGCCGTGATTGCCGGAGTCCTGTTTGGATTGGGCACACTGATTCGCCCGGTCATTCTGATCTCGTGTGTGTTTTTATCGCTGCATAGATTCCTGCGAGTCGCGCGAGTTCCGCCGAATGGTGAGACATCAACAATAGCGGTTCGATGCCGCATACTTCTGCCCGGGGTCGTTGCAGGATTCGTTCTACTCCCCTGGGTTGTTCGAAATGCCGTGCAGCTTCAGAGTTTCGTTCCCGCGACAACTCATGGCGGCTATACGCTGGCGTTGGGAAACAATCCGAATTTCTATCGGGACGTGATCAATGGGGATGATGACTTTCCCTGGAACGGCGCGGCCTTGGATGCATGGCAAAGGCGGATGATTGATCAGTCAAAAAAATCGGGAGTCGAACAAGTCAACGAACCGGCCTCGGATAAGTGGTATTACCAACAGGCCTTTGCCGCGATCCGAGCGGAGCCCGCGAGTTTTCTGAAAGCTGTGGCACTGCGGCTGCGAAGATTCTGGGCGTTGACCGCGGCAGAATCACAGACGGGCGTTGTAGTGTCGGCCGTCATCGGTGTTTGGTATGTTCTTATCTGGACCGGGCTCGTTTGGGACAGATTGTCTGTCTTTTGGCTTCGCAAAACTGGATGCTACAAGTCGCTGACGGACTTGTGGCTGGTGGTGCTGTCCTTCATGCTAATGCACTCGGTGTATTGGACAGATGCTCGAATGAGGGCTCCAATAATGCCGATCCTGATTGTCCTGTCGCTCGGTGGGTGGCAAAGTATTGTCAACTGGTGCCGATGTCACCAGGGCGTATCCGGAACAAACCAATAGCAGGCAATCCCACTTCTGAAATTCCAGACGCTTCCAGGATTCTTAACAAGGGAACGGTCGGACCGTTTCCGTGAAATTCTAAATCAAAACAAGGCAGTCTTAATGATTTGTATCACCGTCACCCCCGAATCCCGAACACTCGCACCTGCGGATCTGCTGAACGCGTCTCGACATTGCGACCTCATCGAGTTGTGTCTGGATCATTTCATCAATGAGCCGAATGTCGGCGAGTTGGTTAAGATGGTCGATAAGCCGATTCTGGTTTCGTGCCGCAGCGAAAAAGACGGCGGCAAATGGAAAGGGACTGAGCAGCAGCGCATTCAGTTATTGCGTGAAGCAATCGTTTCGGGTCCGGCGTATGTGGAACTGGATCTCGACATAGCAAACAGCATCCCTCGCTTTGGTAACACGAAGCGAGTCATCTCGTTCACAAGCCTGAATCGCCCGTTGTCAAAGATTGACGAAGTCTTCGAGCAGTGCTGGAAGGCCAAAGCGGACGTCGTCAAATTCACGTGGCTGACTGAGGACATGGATGCGGCGTGGCCACTCCTCGCGGCCGTGACTCAACAACGCGAAGTGCCAATTGTCGGCATTGGGATCGGTCGATCCGGCCTGACGTTTTCGCTGCTGGGACGCAGGTACGGATCGCCCTGGATCTATGCCGCGCTGGAACGAGGAATGGAGGCGTTCCCAAAGCAACCCACCGTCTGGGAGCTGAAAGAAGATTATCGCTGGGATGAAATCGGAAATAAGACGAGATTCCTTGGGGTAATCGGATCAGGCAATTCAGAAAACATCGCGTGTCGAGTTTTTAACGCCGCATTTCGGCTGATGGACAAGCCAATTCGGTGCCTGCCGCTGATGCCTGGAGACCTTTCAAAGTTTCCAAAGATGCTGGAGAAGATGAAGATCAATGGACTCATCGTCGATCCTGCTTACAACGGTGACCTGACCCCGATGGCCACGGTGAAAGATGAAATGGTGCAGGCCTCGGAACGCATTGACGTCCTGATGGAAGGCGGAAACGGATGGAAGGGAATCTCGACAATCTTTCAGGCCGTCGATAAGGCGGGGCAGACAGTGACCGGACAACCTGAATGGACCAGTCGTGGCACTGTCACTGTGATTGGACATTCGCCGATGGCTCGCGGTGCGGCAAAGTACTTTCTGGATAAGGGAGCAGCCGTCAGCATTTCGGGAATGTCTGACAACCGAGCTGCCACGATTGCTCGTGAAGCCGGAGTTCGTCAGGTTTCCTGGAATGCCGTTCATGATTTGCGAACCGATACGCTGGTACTGGCCGACTTCGGAATGGAATGCGGTCTGACCAAAGGGCTCTTAAACCCATCAATCATTCGCGAACGGATGACGGTCGTCGATCTGACTGTCGGAATGCAGGGCTCCGGTTTCGCTGAAGAGGCCCGTGCTCGAGGTGCTAGATACATTGACCCAATGTCCGTCTTTACGTCGCAACTCGACCTGCAGTTTCATCAGCTGACAGGCCGAGATCTCCCCGAAGATGCTTTTGCCAAGGGGCTTGCCGAATAGATCTCTGCTGCGATTCAAAACGGACCACACAATGAAAAATACAACCCTGCAAGCGATAGCTCGGGTCTTGGTTTTCCTGAGTTTGTTCACCAGGACAACAGCAGAAGAGTTGCCGGATTCGCTGTTTGAAAACCAAATTCGACCAGTCCTGGCAGAGACATGTTTTCGTTGTCATGGTGACACTCGGGTGTCCGGAATGCTGCGTGTCGATTCACGTGAGTCGTTGCTCACGGGCGGCGATTCCGGACCGGCAATTGTTCCGGGAAACCCTCAGGAAAGCCTGCTGATTAAGGCGATTCAGCGGCATGAGGACGTTTCGGCAATGCCACCGGAAAAGGACAAAGCACTGAGGGCCGATCAGGTCGCGGCGTTTGAAGCCTGGATCAGAGCCGGAGCTGTCTGGCCGGAAGATAATCGAAAGTTCGAAAGTACCAAACACTGGGCGCTTCAGCCGGTCGTTGATTTTTCACCTCCCGCCGTTACTGATGTCGCCTGGTCGCGGAACAGTATTGACGCCTTTATTCGAGCCCGTCAGGAATCCGCCAGCGCGACTCCCGCGCCACAAGCCGATAAATTCATGCTCATTCGTCGGGCCACATTTGATCTGACGGGACTTCCTCCGACATCAGCCGAAGTCGAGGCATTCAAAAATGACTCTTCTCCTGAGGCGTTTGAGAATGTCGTCAATCGCCTGCTGGCTTCGCCTCATTATGGAGAGCGCTGGGGGCGTCATTGGCTGGATGTCGTTCGATATGCCGATACGGCGGGGGAAACGGCCGACTATCCCGTGCCTCTGGCATGGCGATATCGCAATTACGTGATCGACGCGTTCAACAAGGACAAGCCATATGACCAGTTTCTGCGGGAGCAAATCGCTGGAGATATTCTGGCCAATCAAACGCCCTCGGATCACTATGCGGAAATGGTCATTGCTACAGGGTACCTTGCGATTTCACGCCGCTTTGGATTCGATTCGGAGAACTATCATCACCTGACAATCCACGACACGATCGACACGCTGGGCCAGTCTGTGCTGGGCCTGAGCCTTGGCTGTGCAAGATGCCATGATCATAAATTTGATGCGGTAACGATGGAGGATTACTACGGACTGTACGGAATTTTTGACAGCAGCCGATACGCGTTTCCAGGATCAGAACAAAAGCAGAAGTTCCGGTCGATGGTGCCACTCCTTCCGCCACGTGAAGCGGTTTCCAAATGGAGAGCGTTTGATCGCGAGGTCGCCACACTGGCCGCAAAACTTGAGATGCAGAAGCAGCCCGTCCCTGCCGCCGTTCTTAGATCGCTCAACGATATGGATGGTGACTTTGAAATGCAGGCACCCGCAGCCGGTGGAAGTAACGGAGTGTTAGTTCCTCCGTGGCTGTACGAGGGGAAAATTGCCGTCACCAACGCCGCCCAAAGCCCTTTTCGAAATCTTTATGCCCGAGGTCGCGTTGGAGCCAGTCTTGCTGCCGACTCCAGCGCATACCGCATCGCTCAGTCGTTGTATCCTCGGCACTCCGCTGAGAATTGTGACCGCCTGTTCGTGAATCTGGATTTTCGAATTGGTGCAGCGGATGCCAATCCGAGTGGAGCCCATAAGTTTCAGATTGGTGCTTTTCCCGGATCGCCTGCTGTGATCATTCATATTCTCACCGATCGCATCGCCTTGCAGATTGGCGACCTGGTGGAGCAGGTGGCACCGGTTTCGCCAAACGAATGGCATAACATTCAACTCACTCTGGATCTGCACGATCGTACGATTTCGGGAATCGTAACTCGCGATGGCAGCACCGACGCTGCTGAAGCAACGACGTCGTTTTCAGGAAAACCGTTTCGGGCGAACTGGCCCGGCATGATCGACTTCGCGGAACTGGCTTCAACGGAAAATGCAGATCATGCATTGCCTGCAATCGAATTCGACAATCTGGGGATTCAGGATGAACCGATCCCATCGGCTTCGACTGAGCTCAGCAGCGAAAAAGCCGATGTCGATCCGTCGGAGCTGTCTCGACAATTGACGAAAATCGTCGGAACCGGGGGCGATTTCGAATTCCAGGAGGCCGCTGCTCCTCCAGGCAGTCCGTGGAATCCCGGACCGAACAGTGTCGTCCGAATCACCAGGCAATCTCAGAGCCCCTATCAGAACGTGTTTCCGTCCGGCGAACTTGGCGTTCACATGCCAAATCGTGGCGAATATGACGGTTTTGGCCTGACTCTGCCCAGAAGCTGGTCCGTGAATGATGCCGAACATCTGTTTGCATGTTTCGACTTCCAGTGTGCTGAGGTTGCTGCCGGAGGGGATGGTACGTGGCGATACTACGTCGGGCACGGACCTGGCAATTCGGCCGCTGTGGAATTGTTTTTTAACGGTTCACAATTCTTCCGCCGCAGCGCGGATTCGCGAGATGCCGTTTGTGCATTGTCACCAGGTGAGTGGTACCAAATTCAGCTTAAGTTGAATTTGAAAGCTCGCACCTACGAGGGAAGCATCACGTCGAAGTTGTCGAAGGCGGCGTTCACTGGCGAAGTTCCCAGTGGCTGGGATGGAATGATCGACTACTCTTTCATCGACAGTTATGGTCACATCGGCGGCGTGCGACCTGGGCTGAACGTGGACAATTACGACATCAGCAGCACAAGTTTTCCTGCTTTTGATGCACCCTCGGCGAATAGCTCTTCGCCCGAGCTTGCCTCAAGACACGAGCGTGCTGTTGCAATTCGCAATCAGCTCACGGCCATTCAGAATGCGACGCAGGAGTCTGCCCGGAAACTGAATACATTGCTCGCGGAGGGTCCGTTCCCAATGACATACGGAATGGCCGAAGGCACACCGCACAGCGTGCACATCCAACTGCGAGGAGAGCCAACTCAGCCGGGCAGGGAGGTGGCTCGTGGCTTCGTCAGATCCGTCGGAGGAAAAAACCTGGAAATGGATTCCACCGGCAGTGGTCGGCTGGAACTGGCTGAGTGGCTGACGCAGTCTGATAATCCATTGACGGCTCGTGTGATGGTGAACCGAATCTGGCAGTACCATTTTGGACGTGGTCTTGTGAAGACTCCGAATGACTTTGGCGTTCGTGGTCTCGCGCCAACACATCCGGAGTTGCTCGACCACCTTGCCGCACAGTTTGTGAGAAACGGCTGGTCCATTAAGTCAATGCATCGACTGATCATGTTGAGTCAAACGTACCAGCAGTCATCTCTGCCGGCGAGCGGCGACGTCAACAAAACAACTGTTGCTGATTCAGAAGACCTCTACACCCGTTTTACGCGCCGTCGGCTGAGTGCCGAAGAAATTCGGGACGCCATCCTGATTGTCAGTGGTGACCTTGACCGGGAGCCCGGCCGCGAACATTCGTTCCCGTCGCCAATCGGCTGGGGATACACTCAACACGGACCATTCAATGCCGTTTATGATCACAACAAGCGAAGTGTTTACCTGATGACACAGCGCCTGAGGCGTCATCCGTTTCTAGCCCTGTTTGATGGTCCGGACCCCAATGCTTCAACCGCCGATCGTCTGGAAACGACCGTTCCCACGCAGGCATTGTTCTTTCTCAACGATCCATTTCTGCACTCCAAAGCCGAAGCATGGGCCGGACGACTTCTGGCCGATAATAGGACAGAGACTGAGTCTATCGAAGCAGCTTATCAGACAGCCTTTGGGCGATCAGCCAGCACAACGGAGCAACTCGACGGAACAGACTATCTTAAAGCGTCTCGCGAAGCTCTGTCAGAACTGAAGCTGACAAATATCGACCGACAAGCCCTGGCATCCTTTCTGAGAACGCTGCTGGGGAGCAATGAATTCCTGCATGTGGATTAAACATGAAGAGCGCGCTATGACAAGAATCTTACTCGAACGTCGCAGCATTATTCGAAAACTCGCTGCCGTGGCTGCGTTTTGCCAATTCGGTCAGAGGATCGGAATCAGTCAGGGATTCGCAGATGAAAAAGTCCCTGATGCTGCCAGCCCCGACGAAGCAGAAGAAAGCAATATTATGGCTGAGGTCGGTTTGCCAACTCTTGGAGGCATGCAGTTCTGGGGCGATCTGAAATACTTCCGGGGCTTCAAAGTTCAGCGAAATGTTTTTACCGGCCACTTCCGACTCCTGGATGCAGACAATCGCCGTTACGTTTCCGGATCGCTGGAAGAATGTGAATCCGGACTGAATAAACTGCGAAAATCGCGAAACCTGGAACCCGACACCGGACATGCGGTGATTTACCTTCACGGGATAGGTCGGTCCTCACGATCATTGCAACCAATCATCAAGGCGATGCCGAAGGACGGCCACGTCCATGTTCCCTTTGAGTATCCCAGCACAAGAGTTCCACTGGAGCAGTCGGCGGAGTACCTGCATTCCGTGATGGAATCACTGACGGATGTTTCGAAAATCAGCTTTGTCGTTCACAGCATGGGGGGACTGATTGTTCGCCGATATCTCAAACAGCACCGCGACACGCGCCTGCATCGCATGGTGATGATGGGGACTCCGAACAATGGTGCTGAACTGGCCGATATGCTGAAGGGCAACTTTCTTTTCCGCACGCTCTATGGTCCGGCCGGTCAGGAACTTGTGACGGATTCCGGAGGTGCCATCAAGTCGCTTCCGACACCCGACTTTGAGTTCGGAATTGTTGCGGGCGGTAAAGGCGACGCGAGTGGCTACAACCGATTGCTGCCCGGCGATAACGATGGCACAGTCACCGTCGCCAGCGCGCGCTTGGTCGGCGCCGTCGACTTTCTGCTGGTCTCGAAGATTCATTCTTTTCTGATGAGTGACGAAACGGTCATTGCGGCCGTCAGGCACTTCCTGGAACACGGCAGGTTTTCACCCGATCGAGCCGCCCAGCCGATTGTCTGACGGACTCGTTGACATGCTCCGGTAAAGCCACTCCTGCAACGACTCCATGCTGTCGCAGACAGTAAAGAGTGACGGGCACTTCGCAGACAGAAATGCGGAATTCCGCATGGTGTCGATCAATTGAACGAGGCCATCATAGATTCCATGAATGTTCAGCACCGCGATCGGCCTTGAATGCAGGTCCAACTGCGCCCAGGTTATGGCTTCAAAGAGTTCTTCCATCGTTCCAAAGCCACCCGGCAGAGCGATGTAAACTTCTGACAATTTGTGCAGCAATGCTTTCCGCTCATGCATATCCGCCGTGACCCGCATGTCTCGGACATGTCCATGCATTAACTCCACTGTCGCCAGATGCCTGGGAATCACACCCACAATGTGACCTCCTGACTCCAGGGCAGCATCCGCAATGGCTCCCATGATGCCCGTACTGCCACCGCCATAGATCAGGGCGTGGCCGTTCTCAGCAAGGTACGTTCCAAGCTCTCGTGCGGCCTGATTATATTCCGGTCGGTCACCCGATCTCGCACCACAAAACACACAAACATTGGCCATCGAAGACTCATCGCCAAAAGGAATCGGCAGCGACAGACATCGCTGGGACTCGGAATGAATTAGAACACGCTCAACCAACAGAACACAGGAGAACTCTTAAAAACTTTGCGGCGTGATTCTGATTATCCACGCTATTTCAGGCCGATCGGCGGTTTTTCTACGGTCCACGTCTCTTGCAGAAGCCTCGCCAGTCGCTGCACTTCCTCCGGATGATCCAGAGCCTGGTTCCGCGTCTCGTGGGGATCAGTTTCCAGGTCAAACAATTGTGGATTTCTCTCATTCACAGCATGCACAAACGCGTAACGATCGGACGGACTTTCATAGCTTAAAATGAGTTTCCAGCGACCTTCGATGCACCAGCGATACTGTAGAGACGCCTCATGGTTTTTCAGATCGACTATATCATGGGAAAAACTTTCTCCACAAAGGTGAGTCCGGCTTAAGGGCTTTTGATCTCGCAGCAACCGGATCAAGTCGATACCCGGAAGGCCTTTTGGCAATTCCAGCCCAACTGCGGTGAGCAATGTTGGTAAGACATCCAGCGTACTGGCAAGTTCCGAACGAACGCCCGGAGCAATCTTGCCAGGCCATGAAATCATGAGAGGCGTTCGGATGCCACCCTCATAAACCGTCTGCTTCGATCGTGGAGCAAATCCGTGGTTCCAGTCCTGCCCGAGATTCATATCCGGGGTCGCCTGAATCCAGCCATTGTCTGTGACATAAACCACGATTGTATTTTCCGAGAGCTTCTGTGCCTGCAGATGATCGAGCAACTGGCCACAAGTTTCGTCGAAGAATTCGCACATGGCGAAGTACTTCGCCAGAGCATCGGGGCGGCCCTCCTTTTGATACTTTGCCAGTAGCCGCTCTGGAGGATTGTGCGGCGTGTGTGGCAGCATCGGTGCATACCAAAGGAAGAATGGCTGTTTCGCTGATTGAGCCGTTTGAATGAAATCGAAGACGGGCTGCATCCCTTTTCTTCCAATCTCCAGGCCGTCGTCGCCATGACGACCGCCGCGTCTGGGAAAACCACGAGTCATCCCGTGTGTGAATCCACCTCGCGAATAATTGCCTTCCCACCACTTGCCGGATTGCATGCTGAGATAGCCTTTCCCCGTCAGCAGTTTCGGAATAGTTGGATGTTGATCAACACAGGAAATCAATTGCTCCTTCAGAGCGCCGTACTGGGAATCAGACAGCGAAGAGTCTGGCTTGGGGTCGTTGCCCGTCACCCCATGCTGATGCGGATAAAGACCCGTGATCATGGACATCAATGATGGTCGGCAAAGCGGGACTGGAGTGTAGCCTCTTTTAAATACGGCACTGGCAGATGCCAGCTTATCAAGATGCGGTGTCCTGATATCAGGATGCCCCATCAGTCCATAGTCGGTCCACGCCTGGTCGTCGGAAAGGATCATGACGATGTTAGGCTGATCACTGACTTCAGCCGCATTTAATGGGATGGCCATCACCATTGAAGGGAAAACAACGCCAAGGCAGATGAGTAGGAATCGGGACATAAAATTGTGTCGCTTCGTTCAGGAAACGTGTGGGCGTACTTTTTGAGCGTGGATGATGCTAGTGAACCCTCGTCTCGCCGCCAAATGATGCATGGGTTGCAACGCGAGTTTCTGAAGTAATCTGAAGTAAGACGCGAGATTGCCAGCCGCTCGGCCACGATTCAGAACGAAGCGATGATGATCTGAAGAATCCATCAGAAATTCACCGGTCAATGTCCCACGGGTCACGTTACTCAGGAATACCTGTCATTTGCCGCAGCGTTTAAGGAGCCTGTCGATGAAATCTCTGATCGTTTGTCTTTTTGCTGGCCTCGCCCTTAGTCTCTTGCACTCCGTTCAGGCAGGACCTCCCGGCGGTGGCTCCGGCGGACGTGGTGACAATTCTTCCGATGCCGCCGTCGCGGCCGATGGACCAGGTGGCGGCCGTCCGAAAGGCCCACCCGGTCAAGGCCCACCTGGTCAAGGCCCACCTGGTCAAGGTGGTCACCAGGATAGAGGCGGGCCGGGTGACAACGGAGGCGGGCCGCTTGAGCAACTGATGGCCCTGGACACAAACGGTGATGGAGCCTTGACGCCGGCAGAAGTCACGGATCCTCGCCTTCAGCAAATGCTGAAACAGGCTGATACCAACGCCAACGGCGCAGTGACTCGGGCAGAACTCATGAGCGCTATGAATAACAATCAGGCAGGGAAAAATCAAGGTGGCCAACCCAGGGGAGGTCCTGGCGGGCCGGGTGGCCCGCCGCGTCCTGGAGAGATTCTTCCCGGCTTTATTCAGGAGCAGCTTCAACTGACAGACACACAACGTCAACAACTGAACGCACTGCAGATGCAGGTGGATGCTCAACTGGCGCAGATTCTGACAGCACAGCAATTGCAGCAGCTTGCCTCCGGACCACAGGGTCCAGTGGGCGGCGGTCAGGGACAATTTGCAGGCGGCCCAAATGGAGGTCCGAACGGTGGTTCTCCGGGCAAAAACGCAGGCAGTCGAAGTGGTCCCGCAAAAAGTGGTCGCTCCGGAAAAGGATCGAAGCAGTAACGAACAAAGAAGCTGTTAACAATCGCAGAATACCCCGCGTACTAGCCAATCGAGCGAGGTTGGGCAGCGGTTTGTTTGCACGACTGACTCATAGAACGTCCGCTTTCACGACTGACAGAACAAATCCGCCACAGCGGAATTCCAGGCAATTCAGGTATGGAACAGGGGATCGCATTTCTGCTGTCGGCCTGTCTCATCGCTCGACGTGTTCGGTGCTGACAACGCAGTCACTTTCGTCGAAAAGATTCAAATAGAACACCGTCGCATCTTCCGGGACGTGGGCCGAGACGCGAGCTGAGACCACGTCAATCTGCGCCGGCAATGTTTCCCATTCGCGGTCCTGCCATCGGCCGGACTTGCGAGTAAAGCAAAGTTCCGCTCTGGCAATCGTCACGTCAGCTCTGAAGGTGGCCCAGGCCTCCTCGTTGACAATGCCTTGTTGAATAATCTTCGGAAGTGGCTTTCCCTGTTTGAGAAGGGAGTTTGCAAAAACATGAATCTCCTCGGGAGTCTCTCCTGCAGGTCCGTGACCATGAGGCATACGAACTCGCAGACAAAGCGTGCGGTCAGTCGGAGGAAGCAGGTATGATTTTCGCCAGGAATCCATCGGATACGCAAAGTCGTTGGTTCCATTCACCCAAAGCATCGGCATTTGAACCTGCCCAAGGTACTCCGACGGATCCCATTGCTTCAACCAAAGATCAGCCTTCTCCTTACCGAGCTTTTCGAAGGCTGGCAACCATGCTGAGTTTTCCCCAAGATAGCCACAGCCATACACAGGTACTGCCAGTTTGAACCGATGATCGACACCCGCCACGATGCTCGTAAGGTAGCCTCCCCACGAGATTCCCGTGACACCTATCCGATCGGTATCGACTTCCGGATAGGACCGAATCAGCGAATGGGCCAAAGCGACGGCATTGACAGCATGCCATGTCCACTGCTCATCAATCGGATCATCGAGTTGTCCAAAGCTGGAATCCCATCCCGGTGGACCACCGAGTTCATGTCGTTGCCAGTTGCCATTGTTGCCCACAGGAACGCATCCGCAAAGATCCATGGCAATCGCAGCATACCCTCGCGAATTCCAGACCTTCACCCAGCGATCGAACGCCGTTCCGCCGCCGCCATGAATAAGCACCATCGCGGGAAGCTTTTCATTTGGCTTCACAGTATCAGAAGCTTCGACTGGAACTCCATAGTAGGCGAAAACTCGAGTGGGCTGACCTTTGAAGGGAGCGCCTTCAAAAAAGAACGAACGGACTCCTTCCGCTGGAGCCTGGTCAGCCGGAAAAACGTCTGGGACCCTGGACAACGCGGCCAGGTCAAATCGAACCGACGCCAAGGCCTCGGGGACCTTTTGTCCCGTCGCAATGTTTTGAGCAGTGGTTTGACTGCCGTTGATCAGGACGATCAAACTTAGAACAGCCAGATCCAGTGCTCGTCTTGCCAGTCGATTTTGTTTCACTGCGATTTTCCTGATTCCAGATTCCTGCGGAGACTGGTTGGTGAAGTGAATAGCTGCGGCATCAGAAGACGAAAACACTACCACAAACGGTTCAACGTGCCGTCGGAATGTGCCAGATTTTCAAAGAGGCACGCTATTGAATTGGTGGGTTGTTTAGAAGTGTGCGTGAAACTTTGACGTCAGCGAACCACAAGTCGAACTCGCGCGCATCAATTTCGAGGAACCCTGTGGATCTGGCGTCCCGCTGCAGAATTAATCTGTTGAAAACCCGCCGATTCAACTAAAATCCGCAGTGAAATTTCAGATTTGACGATCATCGACTCTTGGTCGCAGCAAAACAATCACCAGGCACACATGCATGAGATTCCTGACCGTCTTAGCACTCTTGGCCAGTCTGTTCCTGGTGCTTCCTTTGGCATTTTCTGACGACCAGTCCCTGACGTCGTTCGAGTCGGTGGAGCTTCGCGACTGTTTTGGTAAGTCGTATACTCTGAGCGAACTGAATTCCTCAAAGGTCCTCGTGGTCGCATTCGTTGGGACAGAATGTCCACTTGCCAAATTGTATGGGCCGCGCCTTCAACAACTCTCACAACGATTTGCTGCTGAAGGCGTTGCTTTTGTCGGTGTTTGCTCCAATGTTCAGGACAGCCTGACCGAGGTTTTGGCGTATACAAACAAAGCGGAAATCAAATTTCCGATGTTACTCGACAATGAACAGCGACTGGCGAACCTGCTGGATGCGAGGCGAACGCCGGAAGTCTTCGTTCTCGATCAGTCTCGAACCGTGCAATACCACGGTCGTATCGACGATCAATATGGGATCAGCATCGCGAGAAAATCAGCCGCGAAAGAATTTCTTGTCGAGGCCATTCAAAGCGTCGTGAAGGGAGAATTGCCGGCCGTGGCTTCTGTCCCGTCTGTAGGCTGCGTCATTGGGCGAACGAAAAAAGCAGAACCGCATGGTGACATCACATACTCAAAGCACATCGCCCCGATTTTTAATGCTCGCTGTGTCGAGTGCCATCGTGCTGGAGAAATCGCTCCTTTTCCGCTGACGTCGTTTGAAGAAACCGTCGGCTGGGAAGCTACTATTGCCGAGGTCATCGGCGAAGAAAGGATGCCGCCCTGGAATGCGAATCCTGAATTCGGACACTTCAGGAATGATGCTCGCCTGACGGACGAACAGAAAAAACTGATCCTGACCTGGATTGAAAATGGTTGTCCCGAAGGTCACGCCACTGATCTTCCGCCGAAGCCTCACTTCGTCACTGGCTGGCGGATGCCAGAACCCGATCAGGTGATCTATGTGCGAGACGAGCCATTTTCCGTTGCGTCTACAGGAGTTGTCGATTATCAGTACTTCAAAGTGGATCCTGGATTCACAGAAGACATGTATGTGACTGCCGCAGAGGCTCGACCTGCGAATCCCGCAGTCGTACACCACATCATTGCATTTCTGATGTTGCCCGGACAAACCGATATTGGCCTCGGAAAGATGCTCATCGGATATGCTCCAGGCACTTCGCCGCTGATCTTTCCCGAAGGTTCAGCGATGCGCGTCCCCGCCGGTTCGCAGATTTTGTTCGAGATGCATTATACCCCCAATGGCAGCGAGCAAATGGATCGAAGCTACATCGGTTTAAAGTTCACAAAAGCAGATTCTGTGACGAATGAAGTCGTTGGGCTGGAGGCACTGAATGGAAAGCTTCAAATTCCGCCGGGGGACAACAATTTTCTGGTCAACGCCGAAGAACGATTTCGCGAGGATGTCACGTTGCTGAGCTTGACGCCTCATATGCATCTGCGAGGAAAGGCATTCCGCTACGAAGCAACTTATCCTGACGGTAAAGTAGAAACGCTTCTCGATGTTCCAAAGTATGACTTCAACTGGCAGTTGCGTTATGAATTTGCTGAGCCAAAACTGATTCCAAAGGGTACTGTGGTGAAATGCACGGCGACATTCGATAACTCGGCCGAAAATCCCAACAATCCCGATCCTTCGCGAAGGGTTACCTGGGGCCAGCAGAGCTGGGACGAAATGATGATTGGCTTCTTCACGGGCGTGAGGCCACTAAAGCCGTAGCAGACTTGCGGCAGCTTTGAATAGCCACCGATCAACCTCAGAGCCGAAACTCGCCACTTCAAAATGCTCTCGTGCCCACGTGAAATAATCGACGTGCCGACCGTCAGCGGTGAGAGGCTCAGTCAGAATCGTCGTTTCCGCCGAGATCGTGATTGGTGAAAGCGGCCCGAAGCACTGCCATGCCACCCACAACCATGGGACTCCGATGCCGATGGTCAGCAACAGTATACGCCTTCGGAACAACTTCTTGCGAATCCAGTTCCGAGCATTCCTCATGCTGATGAGTCGCATTGGGAGTCCAAACATGGACCGGACGGGTGTCTACTAAGAGCAGTTGCGGTCGCTGGCTGGAACGTTAATTGGTCGTCATATGGTGAGCTGCCGCTCTGCAAACTAACATCCGGCTGGCTGGTCCGGGTGATTCCTCCGCAATATCTCACAATCCATGAGCCCAATGGAATTCAATTTTGTCTGAGGCTGTGCCCCTCAGAGGCAGATGACCGCCAATCAGTATTGCCGTTCGTAAGTTGTGGAAATAAAATCTACAAAAACGTAGGATATTCTTTCTACAGATCCATGTATCAAAGCCGATTCCATGTCCGAAGCAACTCAAATTTCTGCAACCATTTCCCCTGAGACACGCGACCTTTTGGAACGCTATGTCAGTGCGCATGGGGTGAAGAAGTCGCACTTGATCGAAACGGCGGTGCTTCATCATCAGCGGGTCTTGTATGAAGGTTGAAGTCCGGCTGCTTCGGTCTGATGATGATCGCCTTGCATTTTCCAGTGGCGACGCAGAGCCTCGATCGATTCTTTCATAAATTTGCCGGTCAAAACCAGTTTCAACTTCATGTCGGCACTACGTATGTTGCTGTTCACGAAAGCGAGATCCTGGGATTTGTCACCTTGTCCGCGACGTCGATTACGATTGGGCATTTGCCAAAATCGGCTCGTAAGCGGCTGCCCCGGTATCCATTGACCGCCTTGCGGTTGGCTCGACTCGCCGTTGCCCGAAAGTCACAGGAGCAGGGGATTGGCAAACAGCTCTTGCGAGCCACGTTTCGGATCGCGCACGAAATGGCCCACCGGACCGTGAGGGCAAAAAAGGTGGCAGGAACCGAACACGCCAACTTTTTTTAGAGCGAGATTGTGACGCGTCGAGCGTGCCCGCAATCTATAAAGAAATGTTGGCCGATTTCAGCCGCAGCGCACAGCGGCATTGAAGTCAATCAGTCGAGGACAAAAAGTTTCTCGAAGCTCCACCAAATGGCTTGACCGACGTAGCTGACAGGGCCGTAAATGACTTTGCGTTCCAATGAGAGTGAGACCTTCGAGTAAGCCACTTCGTCGTTCATGAGTTTCAGGCGAGCCTCCAGAGATTCCAGTTCCGACTGCACTCGCGTCAACTCACGCTCGACAGCAAGCACTTCTTCAACGTTGGCCGTACGCTCAAGTTGCAGGCGAAGCCTGTCTCGCGTGGCGCGGAGGTTTTCGAGACGAGCCGCTGCATCCACGATTTTTTCAGTCACATCTTCAGCATCAACGACCTTATGTTTCAGTTTGCCAAGGCTTCCAAACTCATCCAGAAGTCGATCGCATTCTTGCTGCGGAACACGCAACGTGAGATTGACACTATCTCGCTCATCAGCGATTGAGCTTTCGATGTATCCACCAGCACTCACTGTCAGAGTTTCTGCATGGCTGGCTGATTTCTGAGGATTTGCCACCTGCACCGACATTGAAGCCGTCTGTCTTCTTAGTCGGGACAGCGGTTCATCAAGGCTGTCGGGACGTGACGGTGCCAGGCTCCGGCCCCGGCCGGAAACTCTCGATCCCGCTAACTGACAGCCCGAAGTGAATATCAAACTGACCAAAATGGTGGCGATCCACGCGGTTCTGTTCATCGGGATTTGCCTTGCCGTAACACGAGCCATCCTCTGCCAACTGCTGAACTTCCTTCAGCCCGGATGGCACCATCTTGAAGCACTTCGTCGAGCGTATTGAAATTCCGTAAATTAAGTCAAGTGAGTATTCCATGCTACCCTCCCACCCCTCGCCTGCCGTGCCGAGTTTGTTGATCAACGTGCCGCCCGCCATGTTGCGATCTGTTCAACAATCGCAGTTTCTGCCGAAGTCCGGGCAAGGTAGCGCCACTGCCGCTCGTGACACGATTCTCTTGCGTCGACCAGACTCGGAGTGAATTTTAACACTGGCCAGGCGCAGGTACCGCCATCGGGATCTTCGCCAGTGCGTGCAGGACGGACAACGGACCGCGGTTTCGAAACCTTCAAATCAAGCGCATCCATTTTGTGTCGGCGGGAAGGAGTCCGATGCGACTGGAGATGAACTGCTGGACTGGGCCGATGGCCCCACAAGCTTCTATGCTGTTTTGCAACGACGCTGAGTGTCAGGCCCTGGAGAAAGTATCCGCGATGCCGCGGGTCTAATGACAGTATCTTTGTCAAAGAGTCGGGCATCGATTTGGTCTTCGCGGCAACAGTCCTTAGACTCCGCTCACGGTTGAGAAATTTCCAGCCGCGAATCTTTGCTCAGGAGTCCCGTCGCATGCGGTTGTACTGTCTGTGTTTTGTCGTTTCATTGAGCTGCTTCAGTCCCGGTTTGCGATCGCAGGAACTGACCACAGTCAATAACTCGATTGTGAAGCCACGTGAGTCCTGGACTAGATCACGAATGACTGGTTCGCCGGATCCCGCTCCGCCTTATCGCGTTGAACCGGCCTTTCCATTGCTGAGATTTCAACAGCCAATTGACCTTTCCCCCGCACCGGGATCTGATCGACTGTTCGTCGCGGAGCAGGGCGGAAAGATTCAGTCGTTCCTGAATCAGCCTGATGTGGCCGAGGCACAGCTTGTGGTGGATCTTAAAAAATCGAATCCGGAACTCACGTCGCTCTATGCCATCACATTTCATCCGGACTTTCAGTCGAATCGGAAAATTTATGTTTGCTATATCGAAGGCAACGATAAACCTGACGGCACGTATGTCTCCGAGTTCGTGGTGTCCAACACTGATCCCCCGACGATCGAAACAGCCTCAGAGCGGATTCTCATTCGTTGGTGGTCAGGCGGACATAATGGCTGCAGCCTGAAGTTTGGACCGGACGGATTTTTGTACATTTCCACCGGCGATGGCGGAGCCCCCTCGCCTCCGGATCCGTTGATGGCCGGGCAGGATGTCAGCAATTTGTTGTCCAATATTCTGCGAATTGATGTGGACCATCAGGATGGTGACAGGGCCTATCGAGTGCCGCCAGACAACCCGTTTGCAGGGATGGCCAACGTTCGTCCCGAAATCTGGGCCTTTGGCTTTCGAAATCCCTGGAGGATGAGTTTCGATAAGGTACGAGGAGACTTGTGGGTCGGTGATGTTGGCTGGCAGCTTTGGGAGATGGTTTACCGTGTCGAACGCGGAGGCAACTACGGCTGGCCGATTATGGAAGGTCCGCAGCCTGCTCTACCGGAATCTCAGCGCGGCCCTGCGCCAATTTCACCACCGGTGATCAGCCATCCTCATTCCGAAGCAGCGTCCATTACCGGCGGATATGTGTACCATGGGGAACGATTGCCGGAACTCAAAGATGTCTACATCTATGGTGACTTCCAGACGGGAAGAGTCTGGGGACTGAAGTACGACGGCAAGCAGATCACCTGGCAGAAAGAACTGGCTCAGACGCCGCTGCAGTTGGTGTCATTTGGTGAAGACAATTCCGGAGAAATCTACCTCGTCGATTATCAGCGAAGTCAGCAGATCTACCGGCTTGTGCAGAACCCTGACGATGGCCTGCATGTCAACTTTCCAAAACGACTGAGCGAAACGGGGCTGTTTGGTTCGGCCGCCGAACAAACCCCGTCTGAAGGAGTTCGAAGTTACGCCATCAACGCAACTCACTGGGCAGACTACACGACATCCCAACGATGGATGGCGATCCCTGGAACAGAGCCGGTTCAGATTGAGTCTGATTCGAAGTGGAGTTTCCCCGATGGTGCCGTGCTGGCAAAAACGGTCAGTTTGGAAATGACGACAGGAAAGCCTTCGTCATCGAAGCGACTCGAAACACAGATTCTGCACCGAGAAGCCGGTCGATGGCGACCGTATACATACGCTTGGAATGACGAGCAGACCGATGCGGAACTCGTAAATGCTTCCGGCTTTACTCGAATTCTGCGTGTCGAAGATTCATCGGCGCCAGAGGGTATTCGCGAACAGGCATATCGATTTGCCAGTCGCGGAGAATGTCAGATGTGCCACAATCCGTGGGCCGAAATGAAGACGGCCAGCATCGGCCTGCAGTCGGCCCCGCCGCTGGCAGTGACCACGATGCAATGGAATCGTCCGGCGATTGCCAAAGAGACGGAAAATCAACTGACAGCATTTGAGCAGCAGGGCTGGATCGCTGGAAAAACACCGCCGTCACCATCTGATGCCGTTCGTCTGACTGATCCGTACGACGCCGCAGCAAGTCTGGATGCCCGTGTTCGATCCTATCTTCACGTTAATTGTGCACATTGCCATCAGCCTCACGCCGGAGGGAGCGCGATCATTGATCTGACGTATGATGTGAAGCTTGAAGAGGCCAAACTGATAGACGCCAAGCCCGGTCAGGGTGCCTTCGGAATTTCCCACGCTCGACTGATCAGTCCTGGCGATCCTCTGGGATCCGTGTTGCACTATCGCATGGCAAAAATTGGCAGCGGCCGAATGCCTCGCACCGGATCGGAAGAAGTCGATGAGCGGGCAGTGGCCATGATCCACGAATGGATTAGTCAGTTGCCGCATTCGGTGTCTGAAACTTTGAAAAACGACCTCGCGGCACCGAATCAAAAACTACTCGAAGAGCTTGCCAGAGTCTCTGCAAAAGACCGCGTCGATCTTGTGAAGCAGGTCACTTCGACAACTCGCGGCGCACTGGCATTAATGCATTGGCTTCAACGTGCGGAAACGCCTGACGAACTGCGCAGTGAACTCGTCACTCTCACTCAGGATATTCCTCAAGTCGAAGTGAGAGACCTTTTTGAACGGTTCGTTCCCGCGTCAAAGCGATCAAAACGGCTGGGCACGTCTGTCAATGCGGCTGAGTTGCTGGCCATGGAATCGGATGCCGAACGCGGCCGCCAGATTTTCCTGAAAGACGGCTCAGCATCCTGTAAGTCCTGCCATCGAGTCCACGGGGCTGGGGAAACACTGGGACCGGACCTTACCGAAATCGGAACAAAATACTCTCCGACGGAGATGCTGATGCACCTGTTGGAACCCTCTCGATTCATTGATGCCAAATTTGTCCCGTACCTCGTCGAGACTACAAACGGCCTCGTGCATACCGGCCTGTTGGTTGAGCGCACAGACAGTGAGGTTATTCTGAAGAATGCTCAGAACAAGGAAATTCGAATTCCCATTTCAGAGGTCGAATCAATCGTGTCCCAACAGAAATCGCTGATGCCCGAGTTGTTGCTGAAGGATATGACGCCCGGGCAGGCGGCCGATCTGCTGGGGTATCTGAATTCACTGCGGCGGAAGTAACCGGCAGTAACTCTGCAGGGCGCGACCAACACAGGCACGAACGCGGCAAGCTTTGGCCGACAGAACGTCATTACACCATGAAAGTCGTGCCAAAAGTAAGTTCAGGAGCCGAAAGTCAGTCACGCGATGGATACGGCAATCATTAAAACCGTGATAATCCGAACCAGTGGACCCCCTCTTGCCGCTACACTGTGTTGCTGGAAGTCAACCAACGACGCTGGAACGAAACGCAACCTAACTTCTCTGTAGCAGACGTTCCGTTCTGAGATTCCAGCTGTCGACTCATGAAACCACTGCGTGATCTTCTTAAGCACTCTTCGATCTATGCGATCGGTCAGATTCTGACTCGACTTGCATCGGTCGTATTGCTTCCATTGTATACGCATTGCCTGACCCCGGCAGATTACGGTGTCACTGCGATTCTCGACCTGACGGCCGCCATACTTTCGCTGATGATCGGCGCTGGTATGGTGACCGCTGTTACTCGCTTTCACTTCGACAGCGAATCCCCCGCACATCATGATCGACTTTGGTGGACCGGGCTGACCTACCTCGTCACGACCTCCTGCGTTGTGCTGTTGCCCTTGTGGCTGGGGCGGCAATTTCTGGCCGACGTGACACTCGGTGAGCATTACACGGATGGCGGATGGTTTTATACGCTGACTCTGGCGACAATACTCGTCCAGGTGGTGGGGCAGCTGGTCGATGCGTATTTGCGAGTTCATAAGTGGTCGGGAGTTTTTGTATTCATCTCGCTGGGTCGACTGCTGTTGAACGTCAGCCTGAACATTGGACTGCTTGTTGGCCTGAAAATGGGAATCGAAGGGTTGTTGATAGGAAACCTGGTAGCGTCCGTAGTTCACACCTGCGCGTTGCTGGCCGTTTTTGCGACGACCCGTGGTCGCTATCACTTTGACTTTGCTTTGTCACTCGAGATGCTCAGATTCAGCGGCCCGCTGGTCGTCACAGCCCTGCTGGCAATGCTGATGCATGAAGCCGATCGCTATTTTCTGCGAGTCTTCGTGAGTATGGATGAGGTGGGCGTTTACTCACTGGCCCACAAGATCGGCTTTGCCGTCAACACGTTGTGCCTGCTGCCATTTTCGTCGATTTGGCATGTGGCGATCTACGATATTGACCGAATGCCAAAGGCAAATGACGTCCTCGCTAAGGTTTTCGGCTGGTTTGTGGGCGGTATGGGAGTGCTGCTGCTGGGAGCTGCGTTGACGGTTCATCCCATCCTGCCGCTGCTGACTCCGGATGCTTACGGCGAAGCCATCGATATGATTGCGATTATCCTGCTGGGTTTTTTTCTGTTCGGGCTACAACTCCAGTTTGAGGTGCCTGCGTTGCTGCATAAACGAACCGGGCTGATGGTGCCAGGCAGTGTTGCCGGAGTGATCGTGAATGTTGTAGGCAACTTTCTGCTCATTCCAGTCTATGGAGCCTGGGGTGCGGCGTGGGCTGGGGTCGTCACGTATCTCGTATTCTCATTTACCACCTTGTTGATGTGCCGACCTGTCCGAAAGATCGCTTACCCCTGGGTTCGTAGTTTGATGGTGTTTTTTGGTATCTGCTGCAGCTATGTAATTCTGCGATACGCATTGTTTCCGGTCATTGGTTTGTGGATGGAACTGATTGCATCCGTGGCAATTTGTGCCGCGTGGTCGGTGATATTGTTTGGTCGCGATGGAGTGGAATGGTGGTCGAACCGAAAAATGCCGGAGACACGAGCCGTCAAATCCGTCTCACCCACGGAAAAAAACCGGAGGTCGTTTCCCGTTGAATGTGACCGCCAACCGTGATTCGTCAGAAAGTGTTCGTGGGAGTTTCAGGAGCTCTGGTTCAATAACTGCTGCTGACTGTCTGCTGAGTCTTCAAACTAACCTGACGGTCAAAGCACTCCGCCCTCGCTGACTGGTGTTTCGTCAACATGAAAAGACATGCAAAAAATCTGATTGGCTTGCTCTGTGCCGTGTTAGTACTTCCGATGGTGATCGCCTATCGATTGCAGGCGATGATTGCCGGGCAGGCTCGAGTCTTCAGCGGCTGGGCTCAACTCTTCAGTCTGATTCCGGGGCTCAGCGGCGTGCATCTGCGTCACGCATTTCTGCGAGCGACCACTGCACACTGTGGCAATGATGCGTGTGTGTCTTTCGGGACGATCTTCTCCCATCCTGATGTTTCGATTGGGCCTGCCGCTTACATCGGAAACTACTGTTCCATCGGCAACGTCACGATCGAAGAGGATGTGTTGATTGCTTCGCATGTGTCAATTATGAACGGCTGTCATCAGCATGGAACTGACCGACTGGACGTTCCGCTGAGAGAGCAGCCGGGACATTTCGAGCCGGTGACGATTGGGCGCGATTCATGGATTGGCGAACGAGCCACCATTACAGCCAGTGTGGGCAAACACTGTATCGTCGGAGCCGGTTCACTTGTGCTTACCGCTATGCCGGATTACTCCATTGCCGTTGGCGTGCCTGCTCGAGTTATCCGTGATCGACGCCAGTCCAAGCAACAGTCGAGCAGTCAAGCGGAGAATTCACCGTCTGAAACGTCTTCCATAGATGAGGCATTGAACCAGGTAGACATGGCTATGGCCAGCTTGAGCTGAATTTGACAGCGAGGCGGTGGGAACCGATCCGAAATCGAGATAGAGTCCCTGCATGCAAAAAGACTGGTTTCAGCAGCGACTCACTTCCTCGTTGGAGAATCTTGCGCAGATTCATCAGTGTCGAGTACGCAGGGATGTGACAGCGATCAGCACAACAGAATCGCTCGTTGATGGCCGGCTTTGTTGCAGCTTCGCCACCAATGACTATCTGGGACTGACGCGCCATCCCAAAGTCATCGAGGCATTCTCGGAGGCGGCAACTCGTCAGGCTGGAGCAGGCGCGAGTGCTCTGATTGCGGGGCGATCCCGTCTTCATCACGAACTGGAAGCGTCGATCGCCAGGTTTGAAAGCACAGAATCCGCTCTGCTTTTTCCCTCGGGGTTTGCCGCAAACCTGGGGACTCTGAAGTCGCTTATTCGCGCGGGCGATGCCGTCTTCTGCGATCGTGACAACCATGCGAGCCTGATCGATGGTTGCCGCTCCAGCGCCGGGAAGTTTTACGTTTATGATCGTCATGATCTTGATCGGCTTGCTGAGTCTTTTGAACGACGTCGGACAGAATTTGAGGCTGCGTTCATCGTCACGGATTCGGTTTTCAGCATGGATGGATCTCTGGCCGATCTACCTCGATTGTGTGACCTTGCTGATCAATGGAATGCGGCCGTGATTGTCGATGAAGCTCATGGCACCGGCGTCTTTGGTGCAACGGGCCGCGGTGTCTGTGAGCGGCAGCAGGTGGAAGATCGCGTGACCGTGCGGATTGGGACGCTCAGCAAAGCTATCGGAGGCCTTGGCGGATTTGTCGCCGGTTCGACCGAGTTGTGTGATTGGTTATGGAACACCGCCCGCAGTCAGTTTTTTTCGACCGCGCTGCCTCCAGCGGTCTGTGCCGCCGCTCTGGCGTCGCTCAGGGTCATCGAGGAGGAACCTCAGCGCCGTCGATTGGTAGCCGATCGTTCGATCTTCACCCGACGTTTGTTGAGTCAGGAAAACCTGCGCGTGATTTTCGATGAATCCAGTCCGCTGGAGAGTCCGATTGTTGCTGTGTTGATTGGTGACGATGATTTAGCTGTCCGAATCAGTCAGCAAATGCTGGGGAAAGGTTTTTTCATCCCTGCCGTGAGGCCGCCGACGGTTGCCTCCGGGACTGCTCGACTGCGAATGTCAATCTCGAGCGACCATTCGGAACAGCAAATCCAGTCCGCCGTGTATCAGCTTCGAGATGTTCTGTACTCTGCACGGCGGTGACGCTGGAATCGTTGTTCGGGACCGCATAGCCTTCGCCTGCCCATAGCCTCCGCCTGCCGACGGTGACCAAAGCGGTGCTGAGTCGAACGGCGTTGCCGTGGCGATGGGTTGAATTCATCGGCGACCGGCAACTTCAGGCTCGACGTTTTTTGCTCATGGCGGAAAAGTGTCCTGCCTTCGTGAAACCTGTTCAGGGACAGATGGTCCCCAACGACGACACCTCCCATGAATCTACTCGAACCCGTTGCTCGATTGCTGACTGCGGAACAGATTGATCCGGAATTGCGAGAACGCGCGGCTCGTCGCGAAGGTTTCTCTGACGAGTATCCGTTTGCGTCACATTGGTTCGAAGTTGATGGTCATGTGCAGCATTATATCGACGAGGGACAGGGTCCCGTGCTGTTGATGGTCCACGGAAATCCTACGTGGTCTTTTGCCTGGCGGAGACTGGTCAAAGATCTGAGTCGTGATCATCGAGTGATCGCGATTGATCATCTCGGCTGCGGTTTTTCCGAAAAGCCGCAGGACCGCAACATGTATACTCTGGATAATCACGTCCAGCGACTGATATCACTCGTCAAGCTGTTGGAACTGAGCCAGATCACCCTCTTTGGACATGACTGGGGCGGAGCAATCGGCATGGGCTGTGCTGGCCGACTGGCCGACCGTTTTGAGCGATTTGTGCTGATGAACACCGGTGCTTTTCTTAGTCAGGCTATTCCATTCCGAATCGCACTGTGTCGAATTCCTCTGCTGGGAGCACTGGGTGATCGAGGTCTCAATCTGTTCGCCCGAGCAGCACTGACGATGGCCGTAGAAAAGCCGCTGACGGCAGCAGCGCGAGTTGGCTTTATTGCCCCGTACGATTCGTGGGCCAATCGTGTGGCCGTCCATGAATTTGTTCAGGACATTCCACTGAACCCATCACATCGCAGCTATGCGACACTGTCAGGTATCGAGAAATCGCTGGGCCAGTTCAGCAATCATCCCGTGCAACTCATCTGGGGAATGAAGGACTGGTGCTTTACACCGAAGAGTTTTCTCAGCGAATTCCGCCGAAGGTTCCCTGATGCTCGGACACTTGAGCTGCCGAATGCCGGGCACTACGTTTTTGAAGACGCACCGGACGAATTGCTCAGCGAGGTTCGTCACTTCCTTCGATCGGTTTGAACCATAGACGGTCTTGATGATGGCCCACGGAGCACACACAATTGCCATGAAATAGGCTATTTCACCCGGCGACTTTCCCCAGTTGTTGAGCGTGGATCGCACAGTTTGAGCAATCAGCCCTTCGCCGACGCGGCATTTCAAATGATTTGTTCGGTGAACTGTCGAGTATTCTGTCCAAACGTGTACGACAGAAGTTTCGCCCGTTCCGCAGCCGCGAACTATCGCCATTCCAGGTGTCTCCGCATTTCCGGACGGTCGGAGTCCACTTTGCATCGCGGATGTGGTTCAAATAGACTTCAGGTCTTTATGCTGGTCGTCTGCGGAAAGAGCATCGTTTCTGCGGACGTTCGCCTACGGCTGTCCGAAAACCGAAAACCGAAAACTGTCTCACATGCCCCGTTACGACTTCAAACCGGTTGAATCCCGCTGGCAGCAATATTGGGAAGAGAATCAGACTTTTCGCACCGACGGCGCTGTTTCCGATAAGATGAAACTGTACGTTCTCGACATGTTCCCGTACCCATCGGGCAGTGGACTGCATGTGGGACATCCGGAAGGGTACACGGCGACGGACATCGTCTGCCGATACTCGCGAATGAAGGGCTTGAATGTTCTGCATCCGATGGGCTGGGATGCGTTTGGACTTCCCGCGGAGGAGCATGCCATTAAGACGGGTACTCATCCCCGCGAAACAACCGAGCTGAACATCGCAACATTCAAGCGTCAGCTCAAGATGCTGGGATTCAGCTACGACTGGACGCGGGAACTGGCGACGACCGATCCGGATTATTACCGGTGGACTCAGTGGATTTTCTTGCAGATCTTCGATACGTGGTACGACGCGGATCATGTCTGGACTGGCCCGGATGGAGTCGAACGTAAAGGCAAAGGACGGCCGATCAGTGAACTGCCGATTCCTCCCGCGGTGAAGGCCTCTGGGGCCGAAGCAATCCGTCGCTTTCAGGATAAACATCGACTCGCCTACGTCTCTGATGCGCCGGTAAACTGGTGCCCGGCTCTGGGCACGGTACTGGCGAATGAGGAAATCATTGATGGCAGGAGCGAACGCGGCGGCCATCCTGTTGTGCGTATGCCACTTAAACAATGGATGCTGCGTATTACGGCCTATGCCGATCGACTTGCGAATGAACTCGAGCCGCTGACATGGTCTGATTCGATCAAGTTTATGCAGCGAAACTGGATTGGACGCAGCACCGGCGCAGAAGTGGATTTCCAAATTGCCCCGGCGCGCAGTGGGCGTCAGCTTTCCGATAATGGGTCGTCGGTATTTCCCAAGGAACCCGATGCCGACACCATCCGCGTTTACACAACTCGCCCGGACACGCTCTTTGGTGTGACGTACATGGTTCTTTCGCCTGAGCATGCGTTTGTCGCGAAGATCACGACGGACGAACAGAAATCAGTTGTTGAGGAGTACATCCACAAGGCTTCCCTGAAAAGTGATCTCGATCGTACTGATCTGGCCAAGGACAAGACTGGCGTCTTCACCGGCGGCTACGCGATCAATCCGGTGAACGGCGAAAAAATCGCTGTCTGGATCGCGGATTACGTTCTCATCAGCTACGGCACAGGGGCCATCATGGCTGTGCCTGCACATGATGAGCGTGACTATGAATTCGCGAAGTCGTTTGGCATCGAAATTAAGCAGGTTGTGGCACCGACTCCGGGAAGTGGCCATAAGATCGACCTCGACAACGTCGCGTTTACGGAAATCGGCGTTGCTGTGAATTCCTGTAAGTATGACGGGCTGGCCACAGCAGATTTCAAATCTCAAATCATAAATGATCTTGCCACCGCCGGTCTCGGCAAAGAAGCGGTCAACTATCGTTTGCGAGACTGGCTCTTCAGCCGCCAGCGATACTGGGGCGAGCCGTTTCCGATCTGGCATGAGTTAGATTCCGACGGCAATCCGACCGGGCTGATGCGAGCGGACTCTGTCGAATCGCTGCCTGTGCTTCATCCGCACATGGACGACTTTAAACCGACCGGCACTCCCGAGCCGATGCTGGCTAAAGCGACTCCGGAGTGGCTATTCAGGACCGATACCGACGGCACAAAGCTCAAACGAGAAACCAACAGCATGCCACAATGGGCGGGAAGCTGCTGGTATTATCTGCGATTCTGCGACAATAAAAACGCCGACCGGTTTATTGATCGGGCGAAGGAAAAGTATTGGTTGCCAGTCGACCTTTACATTGGTGGTGCGGAACATGCAGTGCTGCACCTATTGTACTCACGTTTCTGGCACAAGGTGCTGTTTGATCGCGGGCACGTAACCACGCCCGAACCGTTTCAGAAGCTGGTGAATCAGGGGATGATTCTGGGTGAGCCTGACGAAAACGGTAAAGCTGAAAAGATGTCCAAATCTCGTGGCAATGTCATCAACCCGGATGAAGTCGTGAAGGACTACGGTGCGGACTCACTGCGACTTTACGAGATGTTCATGGGGCCGCTTGAACAGACTAAGCCGTGGCAGATGAGCGGCGTCGAGGGCGTTTATCGATTCCTTGGTCGCGTCTGGAGAATGATCGTTGATGAACGATCTGAAAATGTAAAGCTTGCCGATATGGTGGTGGATGTGGCTCCGACAGACGAACAGCTGCGAGTCCTCCACAAG
>JANPHT010000648.1:0-2266 GCA_031424595.1 Planctomycetota bacterium | reverse complement strand
TATTTTATCGCTAAACTCTACGCTCTCCATCTCGCTAAGTTCGAACTCATCGGATAATCCCCCGTTTCTAGGCCGCGCACTTCATTTGTCGTTGAACCCTAATTAGCGGCTAAGCGGTTTGAATCGACTCTTAGTTGTTCGATCGGAATCTGCATTCAGTCGTTCCCGGCGTTGCTCTTCATACGTGTGATAGTTGCCTTCGCACCACACGACTGTTCCGTCGCCCTCAAACGACAGTATGTGCGTGGCAATACGATCGAGGAACCAACGGTCATGGCTTACGACCACAGCACAACCGCCAAAATCTGCCAGGCCTTCTTCCAGAGCTCGCAGCGTTTCCACATCAAGGTCGTTTGTAGGCTCATCGAGCAGAAGCAAATTACCACCGGATCGCAATAGCTTGGCAAGATGCACTCGATTTCGCTCTCCACCCGAAAGGTCTCCGACAAACTTCTGCTGATCAGGTCCCTTGAAGTTGAACCGTCCGCAATAGGCACGAGCATGAATCTTCGCCGTTCCGACTTCCAGCAGATCATATCCCCCGGAGATTTCCTGGTAGACCGACTTCTTCGGATCGAGTTCATCGCGCGACTGATCGACATAAGATATCTGGACGGATTCACCAATCTGCAGAGTGCCCTCGTCAGGCTTTTCAGTCCCCATGATCATCTTGAACAGAGTGGTCTTGCCCGCCCCATTAGGCCCAACGATCCCCACGATGCCACCTGGTGGCAAATCAAAGTTGAGGTTTTCAAACAACAATTTATCGCCAAAGCTCTTCTTCAGATTCTGAGCCTTTACCACGAGTTTGCCGAGCTTGCGAGACGTCGGAATCTGAATCTGAGCGGCTTCATCGCGAACATCGTACTCCTTCGCAACCAGTTCGTTGTACCGCTCCATACGTGCCTTATTCTTGGTCGCCTGAGCTTTGGGCGACATCCTCACCCATTCCAGCTCGCGCTTGAGCTCTTTTTGATGCCGTGTCTCGGAACGCTCTTCCATTTCAAGACGTTTACGTTTCTGTTCCAGCCACGAAGTATAATTCCCTTCGTAGGGCATCGCCTTTCCGCGACGCATTTCGAGAATCCAGCCGGCTACATTTTCAAGGAAGTAACGGTCGTGAGTCACCGCGACCACCGTGCCCGGGAAATTCTTCAGGAATTGTTCCAGCCACTGCACCGAATTGGCATCGAGATGGTTCGTCGGTTCGTCCAGCAGAATCATGTCGGGATTCATCAGCAGCAGTTGACACAGGGCAACTCGTCGCTTTTCTCCCCCGGACAGGACCTCAACCCGGGCCTCGGCGGGAGGCAGCATCATCGCATCGGCAGCGATCTCCAAAGTGCGATCGAGCTCCCACAGATTGAAGTGGTCAATCTTGTCCTGCACATCAGCCTGCTCCTCCAGTGTTTTTTCCATCTCTTCAGGAGTCAGATCTTCGCACAGCTTCATGCTGAGCTCATTGAATCGATCAAGCACCGCGCGGGAATCTGCGACAGCTTCTTCGATACATTCTCCGACGGACTTCGTGGGATCCAGACGTGGCTCCTGAGGGAAGTAACCGATCTTAATTCCCTTTGCAGGCCGCACTGTGCCCATGAAGTCTTTGTCTTCGCCTGCCATAATGCGGAGCAGCGTGCTCTTGCCGGAACCATTGTTTCCCAAAACACCAATCTTCGCACCTGGGTAAAACGACAGCCAGACATCTGACAGGATCTCCTTCTCGTCGAACATACGAGTCAGGCTTTCGATTGTCATGATATACTGCTGAGCCATGAAATGATTCCTTGAGTTTTCTTGTCTGGTGCATCCTGCGATGCGAACCTCAGGTACTGTTCCGACCGCACGGCTGGTTCAGATTCTGTGGCTTATGGAGTTGGATGGGCTGCAGCGCGAATCGCTGAGATCAATTCAGCATTTTCAATGCGACGACTTTCGTCGACGCCCTGCCGTCGGCGGTTTTGTCACTGCGGCCGAAGTCCTCTGAAGTAGTTCCAGCACCCGAGTCATAAACGCTCTGGCTTTGAAATACATCTCTTTCGACGAACTTCCTCGCGGCCCCGCCACATTCAGAGTGCAGATTTTATGTCGGAACAGCCACTCCACAACCGACTCTGCTTGTTCCTCTGTCGAATTCTCAGCCGCCAGCAAGCCTGGACGCGTAGAACCCGACAAATACTCAATTTTTAACGGCTTTCCATGGGATTTCGCCGCATCAGCAGTCAGTCGAGTTCCGGTGGAGATTGCATCCAGCACCAAAATCAGC
>JANPHT010000647.1:0-4882 GCA_031424595.1 Planctomycetota bacterium | reverse complement strand
GACGACGCAGTTTACCGGGTTGGTTACCCATGATTCCCAATTCATCGATTGGGGCGTGATAGCATCCATGAAACGAGAAGAGCCAGCATCGTTAAGTAGGCTGGCTTCAACCAGTTAGGCTTAAGCTAGTGCCATTCGTCGATCAGACCGACGCCGGCAGGCGCATGGAACGCCGTGATCGGAAGGCTATCATGCCCCAGCTACGGCGGCGAACGTCTTGGTCTCGCCGGTATCCGAAGGTCTTGGGCTATCGCATGCCAGATCGTGTGGAAAGGACAGACAGCGATGATCGCTCTTACCGCCCTAGCAGGATGAAGACGCCCGCGGCGATGGCAAGGACTGCCATGAGCGTGCCGAGCCCTGAAAAGCTGAGATTGAGCAGAGGTATCAGCCCTCCCAAGATCAGCCAGATGCCCAGCAAAAGCATTCCGAGATTCTTAGTCAGTTTCGTTGCCATGCGCAGGGGCTCCTTCTTGAGGTTGACTGAATCCTGTCGACTAACCGAGTGTTGGGACGCATAGATCGTGCATTGAACTTTTCTCCCTCGTTTGGATCCGTGAACGTATGCCTAATCAATCAGGTCCACTCGGCGACTACCGGGATAGGATACTTGGCGAGCATAGGGTTATCAATCGACCTTGTTTGGAGCACTTGGGCCTTCTTTCGCTCAAACAGCTCTGGGGCGACCTCGCTCCGCTTCGAGGTACCGCCTAATGAGGACCCGCATCTCAGGTGGTGTGGGGAGACGGTCTGCAATGGCCGTCCTTAAGCCGCACGGACAAGCGGCGTGAACCACGACATTCGTTCAACGGAGACGAAGACCCTCGCACGCTGAAACCCCACCACGTGTTCGTGTGGGCTTGCACCCCTTTGTCGGGCGATATTTGTTTTGTCATTGAACCTGTCTGGGTGCAACACCGTTCCCGACACCTTTGTCCGCCAGCAAATCCACCAAGAACCGCTGCGCCATCGTCATCACGATTTCCAATAACTTCCCACCGAAACGTCAATCAAGTTGATTCGTAGCCGAGCGAAAAGCCGATCGCGATCAATGTCTTTATTCTTCCGTGGAAAAACCGTAGACCCGACACCCAAATTTGCACGGAGCGATGATGGCGGCTTTGGTCTGAGGGCCGTCGAAGACTCCGCAGCTGCCACCGCGCCTAACAGGTCTGAATCCGGAACTGTCTACGAGCTATATCGCCCGCGGCAGTTGCCTCCGTCATGCGAACCACCGCAGTGTCGTCAGGTCGGGCCATAGGGATTCCAGTGATGAGCCAGCCGATTTCTCAACGAGTCCAACGGAACATTGACTCGATCGCCGAACTTGAACAAGAGTTTCTGCGCCAGCGATCAACGGTCGCCTGCATCAGTGACCGGATCGCGGATGTGGCCGCCAGCCCGTTCTGCATTGCGGGCCATTTGGTCTGGTTTGCCGGCTGGATTCTGGTCAATACGTACGACTGCTTTGGCATTGTGCATTTCGATCCGTATCCGTTCTGTTTCCTGGCTCTGTGCATCGCCTCCGAGGCGGCCCTGCTCTCGATGTTCGTCCTGATGAGTCAGCAGCGCCAGGCCCGTCAAGCCGACCAGTGGGCGCATGTCGGGCTGCAAGTCGGCATGTTGAGCGAGCAGGAGACGACCAAAATGCTCCAGATGTTGCAGTCGATCTGCAACCACTTGGGCTTGAAGAAAGTCGGACAGGATCGGGAACTGAAGGAGATGATGCAGGAAACTCCGTTCGTGGCCGTCATGCAAGAACTCGAAAAGGCGCTGGTGGCCAACGACGCGACGACACTGAAATTTGCCAACGAAGAGAAGCGGGCCGCGTGATCCAGGGCGCGCGGCGTACCTCGCGAGTGACATCCCGCACGAACTTTGTTGATCGGCATGGGATTCCTGTCGCTCTGATGTTTGATCGCGCCGCTCGCGACGGCTCACGAGTAGGGGTTCTGCTGAGAACACGCCGGCGTGGATGGAGACAGGTTCCTTCGCGCCCATCGGAGTCTCCGCGAGATCAATCGGAATCAGCGGCCGAGATGACGACATCCCTGGAGCAGTCTGCAGAATTGTTAATGGAGAAGATTGTCGATCCGGACATCCAAATCGACGAGCAATGACTGTTCAGGTGGCTCAAGAATCTGCACGCCAGCGGAAGAAGTGCGTTATCGCCAAAGTCTGACAATTGAGTTTTGCGGGCCGTCGTCTGAGCCGGTGAATTCGAGGCGAAATTCATTTACAGGTGCCGTCGACAGCAATCAAAACGATTCGACGTTCCATTGGATTGTGTTTCGAACAATAACTCGGATAGTGGGCCACGCGGATTTCCATGCCGATGGCATCGCTGAGTTGTTGAAGGTCATACTTCACGATGTGCTTATTCGCGGCGTTGCTTCCACCGCAGTCAAACAGCAGCAAGATGGAAGTTGCATCGGGATAACATTGTCGCCCGATCCGGTTCCAGTACCACTTCAGACTGTCGCACGCGAACTGACTGGTATCGTGAGACAGGCCGATGTTGAGGTGCCCTCGATTGCGATGCAGATCGAAGATGCCGTGCGGAATCAGGACGCCATCAGCCCAGCTTGGAAAGTCGTGATCGAACGCACGAAATGCTCGGCTGCATCTCGTTCGTCCGTGGCGAAACAGACGACCGATGAACTCTTTGGCTTTTGTATCCACGGAAAAACACGGGTTGCCAGCACTTTCGTATTGTTCCCTCAGTTGTGCGACTCTGCGGAACTGCGTGTCACGATCCGGTGGATCCGCCCGCGATCGATTTCGAGATCTTTCTCAGCCCGATGTTCTGTTCATCCAGCCACTGACGGATCGTATCGTCGGAAGCGGGTGTGTTCATGGCCGACAATTCCTCCTCCAGACGGCAAGGCGAAAGATCTGTAAAGATAATATCAACTCGATCCGGGTCTCCCGCCGTCCGCGTTTTCATCAGGGAGTTCAGGTTGACTTCCGTCTCAGAGCCGGGCGTAATTTTTTTTCGACCACCGCCTGGCCGACGCACGCGTCCCGATGCAGGATCGTCGGGAAGTTGATCAAGCTCATCGATACCACGCCCGATTGTCTGAACAGAACACCCAAGCACTTCGGCAACATAGACGATCTCGCCATGTCCCAACTGATCAGCCTGAAGCGCAGCGTATCGTCGCTGATCCTTCTCACTCAGACTTTCGAAAAATCCACGCATCCAGGCTTCCTTTGCCTCGTCAAACCGCAACACTGCCATCCTTGGCTCCTCGTACTCAATAAATCTTCGACATCACAAACCTATCGATCCATACATCGCAATCTACGTTAAGACACAGAATTCCAATACACTTATTTGTCGAGCGATCCTTAACTACGTGCCATTCGACCGGGTGGCCTCGGGGCGTTGCCGCCCCGAGGCTCCCACAGACCCGTACTTGCTCGCATTAGAGCATACGGTTCCTCAGATCACGGTTTCGCTGCTTTACGGTAAACCGAATGGACAGTGCGCACGGGGGCAAGTGGAAAACGCTGGAGCAGTCTCCTGTACATGGTCCAGTTGAGTGAGCGAAGGCGGTTGCGGCGATAGAGCCACTTCCGCCAGTGACGCTGCACTTCCCAGAGAAACCTCGATAAGGCCTCCGAGTTTCCCGTGACACCATAGTACGCGTAATGTCCGCGCAGTTTGTCATTCAGCTTCTGCTGTTGCTCAGGGATCGATAGGTGCCGGTTTGCCTGGCACCATGAGTCAATGCTCCGCACTGCTCGGCTGAAACGGTCCGTCGCCGTCTTCTGTTTGACAACCCAGTAACCTCGTTGTGATCGGGCCCAATAATGGGTGAATCCCAACAGGTCGAACGTTCCAGGTCGATCGCCTTGTGATCCGTGAGTACCCGTCGTCCGAAGAGACGGCGGGCGGAACGGCACAAGCTTCGTCTTGGTCGGATGAACTGTCAGTCCAAACCGGCCAAATCGTTTCGGAACAACTGCGAACACGCGTTCGGCGTCATGCTGGTCCTCAAAGCCGATGACGAAGTCATCTGCATAGCGAATGAGGAAGGCACGACGACGCATGCAAGGTTTCACATCCTGTTCGAACCAGAGATCCAACACGTAGTGCAGGAATATGTTCGAAAGGATTGGGGAAACCACGCCGCCCTGTGGCGTTCCGGCGTCAGGGTAGCTGATGCTCCCGTCTTCCAGCACCCCAGCACTCAGCCATTTATCGATTAGCCGTAACAAGACACCGTCACGCACCCGACGTCGAAGAAACTCTCGCAAGTGGCCATGATCCAGATTGTCGAAAAATTTCCGGATGTCAACTTCAAGTACAAAGCCTCCCCGACAGTTCATCAACTGGTCCCGGAAAGCTTCCAACGCCTGATGTGCCGATCGCCCGGGCCGGAATCCGTACGAGCACTCCAAAAAGTCGTGTTCGTAAATCGGCTCCAGCAACATGACGACCGCACGCTGGAGGATCTTATCCTCCAGTGTGGGAATTCCGAGCGGGCGTGTCTCGGTACTCGAGCCGCCTTTCGGAATATGCACACGCCGCACTGGCGGAGCCTGGTACGTGCCGGACTTTGCGCGGTCGAGCAGTCGCTGCAGGTTACCCTCCAGGTCACGCTCGTAGTCTTCCGCATTCACTCCGTCAACGCCCACGGCACCGTCCTTGCGGGTCCGTCGATACGCTTCTTTCAACCAGTCAAGGTCCATCAGATAGGCCAGCGAAGTGAACGCCATTTGCGGCGATTGTTTCGCCAACGCTGCTATCCGTTCCTGTTTCGGTGACACGATGGTCAGATTTCGATGCATCTGTCGTGGTTCTCAAAAACGGGTCCATGATCCGACGTCTCGCTTCCCTCCACTGGCTCCAGCAGGGCGCTGTTCGCCAGCTTCA
>JANPHT010000646.1:0-9357 GCA_031424595.1 Planctomycetota bacterium | reverse complement strand
GGCACCGGGGTGGTCATCGGTGAGACCACTGTCATTGGAGAGAATGTTTGCCTGCATCAGGGCGTCACTTTGGGTGCCTGGTCGTTTCCAAGGGATGACGACGGCAACCTGATTCGAGGCACCAAACGACATCCGACTCTGGAAGATCGAGTGACCGTTTACAGCAATGCAACTATCCTGGGTGGCACGACGGTCATCGGAGCTGGCTCGCATGTCGGCTCCAGTGTGACGCTCAGCCGCAGCATACCGGCAAACACGATCGTCACGATCGAAAAGCCGTCCCTCCGATTCCGCGAAGCAGCGTGATCAGTCTTCTGCAGCTCGCTGATTGAGAAACCAGACCGCCAATCTGACCTGCCCTGTTGGACGGGGACATTGCAAACCAAGCCTGATGTGGCACCAATGCCGCAGGGCCCTGACACGTCAGCGCCCTGCGGCAAAACCACTCTCCGCAATGTGCGTTTGTCAGCCAAGAACATCAACGATTTCGCCGGCCGCGAACAGGTCAGTAATCGTGTCATTCACGGCCTTGAAGTACCAGTCCAAACCTGCTCCGCCGGTTAATGTATCCTGTTCGCCAATGTCGTTCAGAACGCTCACTCCGGATTTCAACAACACCGGAGGACTTCCAACTCCTGTTCTTAGCGCGTTAACACGAACGGCATATAGGACGCTCGGGTTGAGCCAAACACTGGCGGCAAAAACAATTGAGTTTTGGAAGACAGCAAGATCTGAAGTCACCGGAACGATACCGGCGATCAGGATGTCATCATCGTCACCGCCCAGGATTGAATCGATACCAAGGCCACCAATCAGGATATCTCGTCCAGCACCTCCCTGGAGCACATCATCGCCAGAGTTTCCGATAATCGCATCCGCGCCACCATTCCCCTCGAACCTGTTGTTCTGGTTATTCCCGTAGAAGAAGTCGCTGCTGGAGCCTCCGATCGCATTTTCAAATGTATTGAAGGCACTCAGCTTGATACTACGTCCAGCGTGGATCGGCTGGACTGCACTGGAATTCAAATTCAGTCCGACAGGCGCAGTGAGCGTCCCAAAATCCAGCGTGTCACTTCCGGCACTGGAGGCTTCCGTCAGTATGTCCGATTCGGTTGTTCCAACGGCTACTCCATTGAACACGTATCGGTCATCTCCAGCACCGCCAGCCATGGTATCGCTGCCGACCCCACCAGTCAGAATATCGTTCCCGGCATTGCCAGTGAGCGAATTGTTTCCTGCGTTACCCGTCAGAGTGTCGTTGCCACTGCCACCAGTCGCGTTCTCAAATGTGTTGAAGGCACTGAGTTTGACTGTGCGATTGGCGTGCACCGCCTGGACCACGCTGGTCCCAAGGCTCAGAGTGACACCCAACGTCTGAGTGGCAAAATCCAGGACGTCCGTGCCTTCGTCGGCCAGTTCAGTAACAACATCGGCCTCGATGGGATCTGCGGTCACGATGGCACCAAACACATAAGTGTCATTCCCTGATCCGCCAACCTGAGAATCGCTGCCCAATCCCCCTGTGAGTTTATCGTTCCCAGCTCCGCCGAACAGTGTGTCGTTGCCGCCGCCGCCAACCAGAATGTCGTTGCCGCCATTGCCCGTCAGTGAGTTGGCGAGAGAGTTACCTGTCAATGTATCACTGCCAGCACCGCCGATTAACTTTTCGATTGTGCTGCCAGATTCGAGTCTGAGCAAGCGACTTGCATCCACTTGCTGGAAATCAGTAATTCCCAGGTTGACGGTGACAGCAAACGGGATCGTCCCAAAATCCAGAGTATCGGAGCCTGTGCCGGTTCCGGACTGCTCTATCACGGCATCAAATTCGCCCGGCGACGCAGCCGCGAAGATGTAGATGTCGTTTCCGCCGTCACCTCGGAGTAAGTCGCTATTGGCACCCCCGGTCAGTTTGTCGTTGCCGAGCCCGCCGCTCAGAAAGTCGTTCCCGGAGCCTCCGACAAGTGTATCGTCCCCAGCGTTGCCGAACAGATCGTTCGCGATGGAACCGCCGGTCAGTGTGTCGTTGCCGGCACCACCAACGGCGCTCTCAAAGGTATTGAACCCGCCGCTGAGTTTTAGGGTACGATTGGTGTGTACCGTTTGCACGGCACTCGTTCCCAGATTCAAAGTCACGCCGACATTCGCTGCCTGTGTTGAAAAATCGATGGTGTCAATCCCAGCCGCTGCGGGTTCTTCCAGTGTAAACAATCCTGCGGCGACGGTGGATTCAAACTTGTAGACATCATTACCAGCACCACCGGCCAGAGTTTGTGATTCAACACTGGTCAGTGTCACTGTGGAGCCATTCACCACAAGGCCCGTATTTGTCACTCGGAGTGTATCCGCTGCGGTTGTGGTGACGACTCGTACGGAATCGGTTCCACCCAGACTATCCAGGGTGTGTCCCTGGTTCATCGGGAACGTTCCAACATTGATCGTTGGCCCGCCATCGTGCCGGACCTGAACGGCGAGCGTGCCAGTCGTTGTCGTACTTGAATATGTTAAAACGAACGCATCATTTCCGGCGGTGCCCCCCATGATCGCCGCCAGCAGTTGCCGAGACTCCAGGGTCTCTGCGGATGCCGATCGCAAAGCGGTCCGCTGAAACCGTCGGCCTCTGGCTGTTCTCTTACTGTTGCCGGAGAATAGAGTTGAAGCGACCGATTTCAGCCATGAAACTCTAGTGACCATTGGAAGTACCCTTGCAAAACTGTGTTGTGATGTCAGTGGAGAGTGGAGAGAGGTTTCGATTGGCAGCAACGCGAACTGCTTTGCTCAAAGTCTCAAAACCTGGCTCTCTGAGGAACGCACGATAGCCGAAAGATTGATTCGATGATGCCAGTAAAGTGCCAAAATTTCCCCCAAAACAGCTATGTGCTCGCTTTACAAACGGAATCGGATGCCGACCGGACTCGACATCCGATTCCAAATATTCCGGAGTAAGCCAACGACTAAAGCAGGTCGATGCTTTCATCAAATACTGATCCACTAAGCATGTCGTCGATTGCTCGGAAGTACCAGTCGGTACCGGTTCCACCGATTACCTGATCGTCATCACCGGCGTCGTTAAACACATTGACTTTGGCCTTGAGTGAGACCGATGGGGCACCGACGCCCGCTCGCAGAGCGGCCACTCGAGTCGCATAAGAACTACCTGAAGACCAAGTGGTTCGAAGCGTATTCAGACTGACAGGGACTGCATCCGCTGATGTTCGTCCAGCAATCAGGATATCGTCTTCAGAACCACCATCGAGATTATCGAGCCCCGATCCACCGATCAGAATGTCTCGTCCGGCCAATCCAAAGAGCGTGTCGTTTCCGGCATTCCCGACAAGAATGTCGTTTCCATCATTTCCCGTCAGGCTGTTGTTCAGCGAGTTTCCAAGCAACGTATCGTTTCCAGAGCCACCGCTGGCATTCTCAAAGGATGCTGACGAACTCAGGTTGATTGTACGATTTGTGTGAACAATCTGATTCAACGACGTCCCCAGGTTCAGAACGACCGGCGTCGCGATAGCGGAAAAACTCAGCGTGTCAGTTCCCTGCCCGGAAACCTCAGTCACAGTGTCCAGTTCTGCAGCAGACGCGGCTCCAAAAAAGAAGAAGTCATCACCCAGACCGCCCGACATCAGGTCATTTCCTGCCGCACCCGTAAGAAAATCCGATCCTCCGTTTCCGAGGATGGTGTTATTCAGCAGGTTGCCTGTCAACGTGTCAGCACCAGCACCGCCATACATCCGTTCGATCGTACTGCTGACATTCAACAACAGAGACAGATTGGTATTCACAACTTGTGTAGCGACCGATGCCAGGCTGAGCGACACAGCGGCCGAGGTGGCTGCCAAGTCAATCGTGTCGCTTCCGGAATTTGCCTGCTCATTCAGCGTGTCAGTACCTAGTGCCGTGTCGGCATCGAATACATACTTGTCGTCGCCATTACCTCCGAGCAGCGAGTCGTTGCCAGCTTTGCCGGTCAGCGTATCGACCCCAACATTGCCCGTCAGTGTGTTGTTCAGGGCGTTTCCGACGAGTCGATCATTTCCATCACCGCCGATGGCGTTCTCCAGCGTATTCCCAAAGCCAAAGGAAAGTGCCAGCCGGGAGTTGACTGTCTGTGTTCCGCTGGCACTCATATCAAAACCAATAGACGACGCCGTCAGTGAGAAATCGACCGTGTCAGTGCCAGCATTCGACGCCTCGGTGATTTTGTATTCCCCAAGAGTTCCATCAACATCGAAGCGATAGGAATCGTTGCCGGCACCACCCGCGAGTGTCCGCTCTTCGATGCTGGAGAATTTCAGGCTTGCTCCGTTAATCGTCAGGCCGGTGTTCAACACGGTCATCGTATCATCGCCGGATGTCCCGACAACGCGAGCGGAATCCGCTCCGCCGAGCCCACTCACTACCAGGGCCAAATTCATTGGATACGAGCCCAACGCCTGAACCGCGCCGCCATTAGTGCTCTTCGTAATCGTGACGGTTCCCGTATTGGCAGTGCTGGAATAGGTGAAGACGAAAGCGTCACTACCCGTTGTTCCGACCGGTGGCTGTAACTCGAAGGCACCGACGTCGATGGTGGAAAACTGGATTCGCTGGAGTCCTCGCTGATCCGTGGGAAAAGGCACAGCAAACGCGTCAACCGCTGGGGCATTCGATCCCGTATTGATCGCTGGACTGTCGCCCAGCAGCATATGCGTCAATGTGGGGCCGCCATTGTTGGCCAATGCGGCGATTTTTGGGTTCGTGTTTGTTCGATCGCCAGGAAGGTTGAATACGGTCGATGCATCATCTGAGATATTATTACCGCCCGATGTCGCCAGTACAGTTCCTCCACTGGCAGCGAAACTATTGGCGTTAAGGCCCGTGTTGGTGGCAAAGATCGAGTTATCGATCTCCAGGAATGATTGTCCGCCAGAGAATGCAAAGTTCCTCGCACCTTCACCCCCACTGTCGGCAATCGTGACGTTGCGAAGGCGCGTCACTGAGGTCTTGCCGTTGTTTGAGAGATTCTCTATCGCGGCAAAGTTCCCTGTCGAAGTATTTCCACTGATCGTTGAGTTATTGATCCAGACATTGGAATCTGTGACTCTCACCGCTGAACCTGAGCCCGTCACGTCGTTGTTAATCAAGGCCGAATCCTGGATCTGCACCGTCCCGCCGACAATCTCAACGGCACCTCCGCCAATAGACGCGTTATTCTGAAGTGATAGTCGATTCAGAAACAGTTGATCATCCGCATCATTGAAACGAATTCCACCGCCGTGAGAACCGCTGGCATTCCCGTGTTCAATGGTCAGATCGTTGAGCGTGTATTGGTTGACGCTGTCTCCACCGATTTGGAAGACGCGGGTCACATCATTTCCGCTGACGGACAATCGATCAGCGTTCGGACCGTCAATGATGACTCCGTCGGTCAGACTCAGCTGACCGTTGACCAGTACGATGGTGCCCGTCAGGTTTTCCATGTTGATCGTGTCGATACCTGGCTGAGCGTTTGCGACTGCAATTGCATCACGCAGCGTAAAATTTCCCGTGCCATTGTTCGCGTCCACAGCATCATTCAAAGTATCCACGACCAGAGAGGCGTAGGATTCAAATGCTCCGACGTCGACCGTGCTGGTCCCATTGTGGTCGCCGTCGTAGGAACGACTAAACGGAGCACCTCGCTGATCGGTGACAATTGGATTGCCAAACGCGTCATCGGAGTTTGCGTTGTTGCCACCGTCGATTGCAGGGCTGCCTGCAAGAAGAGCATGTGTCAGCGTCGTTCCGCCATTGTCAGCCAGGGCGCCAATCAACGGGTCTGTATTCGTCAGATCCGCTGTTCCAGTCAAACCGCTGGATGCATCGTCTGAGATGTTGTTCCCTAAGGAAGATATGTTATTGGTACCAGTACCAAATTTGAAGATATTGTCACGCTCATTGCCGGCAAAGATCGTGTTAGACACAAACAACGTTAACGTCCCACCCGAATTGAACACACTGGCAAAACCTTCGCCGCCATTGTTCGCCAGTGTGACTGCCTCCAATATCGTGTTGCCGTTTATTCCGGGTGAGGCTTGTCGTTCGATGGCATTGCTGCCGGTGTTTCCGCTGATGGTGGTATTGATGAAAAACACCTGAACGTTGGCAGAAATGAACACAGCGCCGCCGCCAAAGTTAGCGGAGTTATTGATGATCGCCGAATCCTGAAACGCAACATTTGTTCCACCACTAATGAATACGCCGCCAGCTCCATTGGCGTGATTGTCGCGTATGGTTCAACGGTTCACAAACAAATTGTCATTTTGGTCCGGATCATCAAAGCGAATTCCGCCACCTTCCGAAGCATTCACGTTTCCGTTGGCAATGGTCAGGTCGTTGATCGTATAGGTATTTGTGCCACTGGCCCCAAGGAAGATGACTCGTCCGCTGTTGTTGCCACTGATAACCAGCTTGTCAGCCCCGGGACCATTGATCGTGACACCCGCCACAGTGGGAGTTAACTGGCCCGATGTCAGCGTAATGGTGCCTGTGACTCCCGTCGCGTCGATTACATCTTCGCCAGCCGAATTGTTAGCGTCGATAACAGCCTGACGCAGACTTCCGGCACCCGCATCATTGAGGTTGCTCACCGCGAATGTGGTCAGCAACGCACGAGACTCAAGCGATTCCGCAGTGATCCTGCTGCGACGCCCTTTCGGCCGACGCTGAGGATTTGCTGCTGATTTGAACAAATCGCTTAGCCGAGCGCTGAGTACCATAAGTGAGCCCCCTACAACTTTTAGTATGACAACGAGTTTGAAAAGAGAATAACGCATGTTGCTTAACCCGCGCAGTCACCGCCATGTTACTGGCGTTTGATGAACACTGCAAACGCTACGGCCAGTCCTTACGTGGCCTGTTCAGCCGGCCGAGTTCCGCCGCGGGTGCGGCGAGCTGCGAAGCCTTGTTCGATCCGGAACAGCGGCCGAAGTCCGCAACCCCAACCGTTGAATTGGTCACCATGCTGGCTGGCGAATTAATCGTGATATCGACAAGATGTTCGACAGACGCACGCTCTGCAGCACCATCTGCACTTGCGTGATTCCGACCATCAACCCAAAAGCCTCCCATTGAGCAAGGGGACCCTGTGAACAGGCAATACGTGTCACTCCAGCATCTACCGACCAGCTATGGTCAATACACGAGATTCTTCACACTCTGTTGTTGCAGTCTCCTTCTGTCGTCGCAAGCCTTCGCGCAACATTCGGTCGAATACCCGAAAGCCGTCGTGGCGGCCGATCATCGTGCAGCCAGCGAAGCGGGGGCACGCATTCTTCGGCAAGGTGGTAACGTGGTCGATGCCGCCGTGGCGACATCCTTTGCCCTGTCCGTCGTTCGACCCGCAAGTTGCGGAATTGGAGGCGGCGGCTTCATGATTGTCTGGGACGTGAAGCAACAAAAATCCGTGGCCATCGACTACCGCGAGCGAGCCCCGGCCGCTGCATTGCCCGAACTATTTCTCGCTGAGAATTCTGCACCGGAACCACTGAGCGTCCGTGGCGGACTTGCTGCTGGAATTCCCGGTAATGTCGCCGGACTTTGCTTTGTTGCCAAAAAGTACGGTACACTTCCCATCGCAACTCTTGTTCAGCCCGCGATTGAACTCTGTCGAAGCGGCGTTGAAATCGACGAGCATGATCAGGAGGTCCAGCAATCCACGTTGGAGAAACTTCGTCATCATCCGGAATACGAAGCCCGATTTGCGCTGCTGGTCAAGCTATATCTGAACGAAGGTCGTCCGTGGAAACGCGGCGACCGGTTCTATTCACCTCAGCGGAAGACTTTGGAGGCGATCGCTGCTCAGGGAGCCGCCGGGTTCTACAGTGGAAGCGTCGCGGATGCCATCCTCAAAGCGGCCAGTGCCGAAGGCGGCGTCATGACATCGAATGACCTCAGGAGTTACGAGCCAACCGAACGCCAGTCCCTTGTCTCAGAGTTTCATGGCCAGCGAATCGTCACCATGCCCCCTCCGTCCAGTGGCGGTGTGGCGCTGCTTCAGACACTTCAGAGCCTTGAAGCCTGGGAAACACAAAACAACACATCCCTGCTGTCCTTGAAGCACAACAGTCCGGCCTACGTCCAAACAGTCACTGAAGCGTTAAAGCACGCGTTCGCGGACCGAGCGGAATACCTGGGTGATACCGACTTTGTCGAAGTTCCGATCGAGAAAATGCTTGATCAGGACTATGCACGCAGGATCGCTCAGCGGATTTCCCAGGATCAGACGTTGCCAATCGAAAAATATGGTCGGTTCTTTCTGGCCGACGATGCTGGCACAAGTCATTTTTCCGTAATGGATGTCAGCGGCAATGCTGTCGCCTGCACGGAAACGATTAACCTGACGTTCGGCAGTTTCGTGGTGGTGCCCGAATACGGCATCGTGTTAAATAATCAAATGGACGACTTTACTGCCACCCCGGGCAAGCCCAATGCCTTTGGACTGATTCAGAGTCAAGCCAATGCAGTCGAACCCGGCAAACGACCTCTGAGCAGCATGACGCCGACGATTGTCATAGAAGACGGCAAAGCGACTTATGCCTGCGGTGCCTCCGGGGGACCCCGTATTATCACAGCGACCCTGCAAAGCCTGTTGAATCACACCGTCTTCGAAATGTCTGCTCCAGATGCTGTGTCAGCCGCTCGTTTTCATCATCAGTGGTCGCCCAATGAATTGCTGCTCGAACCATCGCTGGAGAAATTGATCGGCAGTCACATGACCTCCAGGGGCCACACCATCAAACGTACGTCGGCCCTTGCGGCCACTCAGGCGGCATCTCTGGATGTTGACAAAGTGACGGGTGGCAGCGATCCCCGCAAACATGGGTATCCTGCCGGGCATTGAAGCGGCGAGCGGCACTTGTCACTACGGTTTTCGAATGAAGTGCTCGGCAAACGAACGCACATGATGCCCATTCAGCACATGAAACGTCCTGAGTTTTTCAATCGTCGCCGCGCCAAAGCGATTCATGGGCACATGCACGATCTTCTTCTTGTACTTGCTCGCCAGACGTCGCCACCCGGCTCCCGGCGGTGAATAGCTCATCAGAGCGATATGCCGTTCGTTGGAATAGTGCAGCCCGGCGGCGATCAGTCGTTCTTCCAGAGTATCAACGAAATCAAAGCGGGGGTCTCGCCAGATGTCCTGAATCGGTCGAGGCGGAAACAAAAACATACATCCCCCATAACGCGACAGCGCGATTCCCGGGCCGATCATTTCTTCGACGAAACTCGTCGCGAAAAGCGAAAGCGTGGATTCATCATGATGCTCAGCATGCCACGTAATCCGCCAGGGGTACTCCCGCGGGTCGGCAGGAGAATCAAACAGCATGACAA